>JBJOHE010000213.1:0-6250 GCA_046047895.1 Planctomycetota bacterium
GAGATCAGGATCGCCCGGCCGGCGGCCCGCAACTCGGCGAGAAGCGAGAGCAGGTCACGGGCGCCGATCACGTCGAGGGCGCTGGTGGGCTCGTCGAGGATCAGGGCCGGCGGATCATGCACGAGCGCCCGGCCGAGCGATACCCGCTGCCGCTGGCCCGACGAGAGCCGGCCGCAGGGCCGGCCGGCGCACCGTTCGAGGCCGAGCGTGGCCAGCAGTCGCTCCACCCGCTCCGACAGGCTCTCCTCAGCCAGGCCGTGGAGCCGACCGTATGACCAGAGCACCTCCCGCGGCGTGAGCCGGTCGGGCACCCCGGTGGTGGCCGAGAGATAGCCGAGGCCGCGGCGGACGCCGAGCGGATCGCTGCGGACATCGCAGCCCGCGATCCGGGCCGTGCCGGCTGTCGGCGACAGAAGCGTGGCGAGCATCCGCATCGTGGTCGTCTTGCCGACGCCGTTGGCGCCGAGGAGCCCGACCATCTCCCCGGCGGCGACGGAAAACGACACGCCGTCGACCGCCCGCACGACCGATCCGTCGCCGGCCCGAAAATGCTTCACGAGATCGCAGGCCTCGATCATCTCACGACTCCTCCGCCGGCGGGAATTGCCGACGGGCGAGGATCAGGTCTGCCGCCGTCAGAAACACCACGGTGATCGCGAGCACGGCGGCCACTTGGACCGCCGCCGGCTGCTCGTCGACGAACAGTCTCAGCGCCTCGGGGAGATTGCGTCGCCATCCCATCCATTCCACGAGCAGACTCCGCAGCCGGAGGCTTACCGTCGCCTGGTTGACGACCGCCGGCAGGAAACCTGCAAGGTACTCCACCACGATGGCCGCGCCGACGCTCGCCACCAGGGCCCGCTTGGGAACGATCACCGCAGGCAGGGCAAAGAGCGCCGCCCGGCCGAGACACGAGAGCAGCACGAGCAGCGCGAACATCCCGAACAGCCGCGGCGAATCGGCGAGCCCGGCGGCGAAGAGGGTGAGCCCGAGCGAAAGGAGGGCAACCCCGGCCGTCCAGGTGACCGCCGCCAGAAACGTGCCCATCAGCAGCGACCGTCGCCCGCCGGGCCGCACGACCACATGCTGCCAGGTGCCCCGCTCGAGTTCGTCGGCTACGACCGGGCACATCGTCACCAAGAGCCCGAGCAGACAGACCGCCTCAGGCACGAGCGCATAGAGGAGAACGACGCCGAAGTCCCGATCGAGCCCGCCGGCGATCCGCCGTGCCGCGAGCACCACGGCGGCGGGAAACGCGGCCCCAGCCGCCGCCACCACCAGCCGCTGCGGGGCGAGCATCCGGCGGAGCTGGAAGCCGGCGACGGCGAGGATGCCGCGGAGGGCGTTCATCGGGCCGTCTCCGCCGCCGGGCGCTGCGGCCGGGCCGAACCGATGCCGCGGTGGAGCTGCACGAGCCGATCGAAGATCCCTTCGAGCGACCGGTCGGCCGCCTGGAGCGACGAGAGTGCGACACCCTCCCGGGCCGCCGCGGCGGCCAGCTGGATCGCCAGCGGCCGCGGCTGGCGGGTGCCGATCACGAGCCCGCGGTCACCCTCGAATCGGAGGCTGTCCACCAGCCCGGACCCACAGGCGATCTCCGCCAGCCGCCCGGGGCGGTCGGCTTCGAGCCGCAGCTCCGAAGGCAGCGTGTCGATCAGGCCGCGGATCTCCTCGACGTCGCCGCTGGCCACCAGCCGTCCGCCCAGGATCACGGCCAGGCCGGCGTCGAGCGCCTCGATCTCATGGAGCAGGTGGCTCGCCACGAGCAGGCTGCGGGATCGTGACCATTCCCGCACGAGTTCCACGAGGTCGTGCCGGGCCACCGGGTCGAGGCCGATGAAGGGCTCGTCGAGCACGAGCAGGTCGGGATCGTGGGCGATCGCCGCGGCGAGCTTCGCCCGCTGCCGCATCCCCTTGGAGAGCGTGGTCAGCGGCCGGCGGGCCCCTTCGCCCAGGCCCACCCGCTCGAGCGCCCGATCGGCCGCCCGCCGAGCCGTCGCCAGGTCGGCGCCACCGAGCCGCACGAGATACGTGGCCCATTCCCGGGGCGTGGCCTGCTGCTCCAAGAGGTCGCTGGCGGGGCAATAGCCAATTCGGCTGAGCACCCGCGGGTTGCCGAACGGGCGTTCGCCGAACACGGTCACCTGCCCCATCGTCGGCCGCAACTGGCCCGTGACGAGCCCGAGGAGCGTCGTCTTGCCGGCGCCGTTGGGGCCGAGCAGGCCGTGGGCACCCGGGCCGAGCGTCACCGTCAGATCATTGACGCCGATCACGGTCCCGTAGAGCTTGGTTGCGCGGTGGAGGGCGATCATCGCATGTCTTCTCCACCCGTCAGGCCCGGGCCGGCGCATCGACCCGGAGGAAGAGCACAATCACCGAGCCGATCGCCACGACCGAGAGCGTCACCAGCGGCCAGAGCACCACCGCGAACCGCTTCTCGATGCCGAAGATCCAGGCCTGCACCACGCCCTGGGCGTGATAGAGCGACAGCCAGGCCCAGCGGTCGACCGTGTCGTCGATTCCCGCGGCCCGGGCCAGCCAGCCGAGCCTGTGGGAGCGCCGTGGCGAAAACACCGCCGCTTCGTCGGAGAACGGATCGGCCTCGAAGGCCGCCGCCCCCCGCGGCCGCGTCTCCGCCGCCAGGTCGGCGCCCGTGAGTGCCCCATGGGCGACCCAGCAGGCCACCCAGGTGGCGAACCAGGCGAAGGTGGCGATCCGGCTCTCGGCCGTGAGCGACGAGTAGGCGAGGGCCAGCAGCACCGTCGGCACGGTCACGGCCGCGGCCGCGGCGATCACCCGCAGCGGCAGATCCCAGGTGGCCAGGGCCACCGAGAGGCTCGGGCTCACGAGCACGCCCACCAGCCAAAGGGCCACCGCAGGCAGAAGCGTGATCACGCCCACGACCGTCGCCAGCACGCCCACCTTGCCGAGGATGTAGTCGAGGCGGGAGACGGGCCGTGTGAAGTAGACGAGCCAGGCCCGGGCCCGGAGATCACCGGCGATCAGCTTCGGCGCCACGAGCCCCACGACCACCGCCAGGAGCACCGCCTGCGGCGCCCGCATGAAGGCCAAGAGCAGCCGCGACCAGACGGTCCGGCGGGCCGCCTCGGGGTCGTCAAGCGATCCGCCCAGCGACGTGGCCACGAGGTTGCCCACCATCCCGAAGCCGTCGAGCCGTCGCGCGGCATCCCGGCCCGCGGCGACGGTACCCCCCTCGATCGTCTGCTCGAAGGCGAAGAAGCCGCCGGCAAACATCAGGGCCGGACTCCAGGCAAAGAGCACCACCCGCCTGAGCCAGCGGCTCTTCCAGGCCAGACGGATGCCGGTGCCGGCGATCACGGCCGCGGCGCCGCGAGTCTGCTTCCTGCCGTCCCAGCCGCGGTAGCCGACATCATGCAGGGGCATGCGCGAGCCTCCCTGCATCAGCCTCGTCGGCCGCCTGGAGCGCCGCCAAAAACACCTCTTCGAGCGGCCGCCTCTCCGGCTCGAGCGCCCAGGCCTCCACGCCGGCCGCGGCGGCTTCCTCCCAGATCGCGGCGATCGCGGCCGGCTCGGCCGCATGCACAAGCAGGCTCTCATCGTCATCGGCCACCCGGGCCGCCACGCCCCGCGCAGCGAGCCGGCGGACGAGCGCGGGAAGCGGGCCGGTCGCCCGGAGGCGGAGGTCGCGGTCGGCTGTTTCCGTCAGGTCGGCGATCGATCCGGCCAGCCGCACCCGGCCCCGCACGAGCAAGGCGAGCCGGTCGCAGATCGACTGCACGTCGCGGAGCACATGGGTGGAGACGAGGATCGTCTTGCCATGGTCGCGGGCGAGCGTGACGAGCCGGCCGAGCATCGCCCGCCGTTCGAGCGGATCGAGGCCGTTGGTGGGCTCATCGAGGATCACGACGGTCGGATCGTGGACGATCGCCGCGGCGAAGGCCACCTTCTGCCGCATGCCCACCGAGAGCGTCTCGACGGCCCGATACCGCTCCTGCCCCGCATCGCACCAGTCGAGCACCTCATGGGCCCGCCGCAGCGCCTCCTTGCCCGGCAGCCCGGCCAGCCGGGCCGCATACTGCACCATCTCGACGCCCGAAAGCCCGGGAATCGAGGCGTCGTCTTCCGGCACCACGCCGATCAACTGCCGAACCACCCGCGGCTCGACCGCCGGGTCGTGGCCAAACACCTCCACCCTGCCGGCCGCGAGCCGCACGAGCCCGAGAATCGCCCGCACGAGCGTGCTCTTCCCGGCGCCGTTGGGGCCGACGAGCCCGGTGATCCCCGGCGGAATGTCGAGCGAGACACCGGCGAGCACGAGCCGGCGGCCATACCGCTTCTCGACCCGATCGAGCCGCACCGGGACGGCACCCGGCCCGCGGTCCTGGACAATCCCCGACTCGGTCACGCAGGAACCCTCTCGCGAGCAGGGGAGAAGCAGGCCGCGGCGGCCGCTCGGTCACTCCTCCATGACCTCGGCTTCCTTCGTCTTGGCCAGGTCACCCACGCTGCCTTCGTGCTTCTTGGTGAGCTCCTGGACCTCGTCCTTGCACTTCTTGCAATCGTCTTCGGTCATGCCGCCGCCCGCCTGGTCGCCGTCGGCCGCCTTGTTGGCGTCGCGGCGAACGTTGCGGATCGCCACCCGCGCCTCCTCCGCCAGCTCCTTGATCCGGGCCGACATCTTCTTCCGCACGTCGGCCGAGAGCGCGGGAATCACAATCCGGATCACCCGGCCATCACTCTGCGGGTTGAAGCCCAGGCCGCTGGCCTGGATCGCCTTCTCGATGTCCTTGATCGTGCCCGGGTCGAACGGCCGGACGACGATCTGATTGGGCTCGGGGGCGCCGACGCTCGCCAGCGCCTTGATCGGCGTGGGCGAGCCATACACCTCCACCCGCAGGGAATCGACGATGCCCGGATTGGCCCGGCCGGTGCGGATGCCCGTCAGGGCGTGGCGAAAGACATCCACCGCTTTTTCCATCCGCTCTTCGGCGTCGAGAAGGATGTCGTCGACTGGCATCGGGCTGGGCTCTCCGCAGGGGGCGAACGATCGGGAAAAGGGAAGGGTCAACTGTCGCCGTCATCGACGCCGTCGGTCGGCGCCTCGGGGTCGTTGCCGTCCCCGATCACACTGTACCACCGGAGCACGTCGAGATCGGTCTCGACCTCGATCGCCTGCACATGCCCGTCGAGGAACACGAAGTTGACCAGGCCGGGATGCATGCCGCCGAACTTCCGCTCGTTGCGGTCGTCGCGGGACGAGGCCAGTCCCCGGTAGGTGTCGCGAAACTGGGTCGCCGGCGTGTCGGCGGCGAAGAAGGCCGTGTCGCCCTGGCGGAGGTGCACGAGCTCGGCCGGCCAGGAGGCGTCGACCGGCGGAACATGCCGCTCGCCCACGGCGAAGGTCTTGCTCAGTCCGTCGCTCACCTGGGCGGGCCGGATCTTGGAGAAGGTGTGGATCGGTCCGGCCCGGCGGGGGTCGCTGCGGCCCTCTTCGGGAGCGTAATTGAAGTAGGTGCCGGCATTGGCGGCATAGTCGCCGCCCGCCGCCTTGCCCAGCACCACGGGCGTCTGGTCGTTGTTGTCGAAGTTCCGATCGGCAGCCGGCGCCCGCCGGCTCGGGCAGTAGTAGGTGGCCACCGGAGTCCGCATCGCCCCGGCATTCTTGTCGTCCCAAACCGGAACCCCCGGCACATAGGCGTCGTAAATCGTCGAGCCTTCCATGTAGGGCAAGAGCCGGAACGACCAGGAATAGCCGAAGGGATCCCGCACGGTACGGCCGGTCGGGAAGATCTTTCGCGCACCCTCGTGATTGGCGATCGCCGTGCCGACCTGCCGGAGGTTGTTGCTGCAGGCGCTGCGGCGGGCCGCCTCGCGGGCGCTCTGGACGGCCGGCAGGAGCAGGCCGATGAGCGTGGCGATGATCGCAATCACCACAAGGAGTTCGACGAGGGTGAAACCGGCCGCAAAACGGCGGCCTGCGGTCAGATTCGGGGCGGAGTGCATGGCGGGGCTCCTGAGAGGGAGACTCGTATTGTAGCCGCCGCCGCCGGTCAGGCACGTTCCGGGGCCGCCGCCGCCGGTTCCGCTCGCCGTTCCCCCACAAACGTGCCCAGCCGCTCCCCCGCCACCGCCCGCTCGATATTGCCATCACGGCGGTAATTGAAGACCAGAATCGGCATCCGGTGCTCCATGCACTGGGAGATGGCGGTCGCGTCCATCACCCGCAGGTTCCGCTCCCGCACCTGCTGGTAGCTCAGTTCGGAATAGA
>JBJOHE010000214.1:0-9083 GCA_046047895.1 Planctomycetota bacterium
CTCTTCGAGCAGGTCGCGTCGCTCGGGAATCTCTTTGCGGCCGCCAAGAGGGCACTGCGGGGGCGGGGACTCAAGATGCCGGCGGTGGCGTTTGCCGCCGACCTTGAAACGATCGACGAGGGCTCGATTCGCGAGTTCGTCGCGCAGCCGCGGGAATGAAAGCCGCCGCGGCGCCCCAAGCCCAAACCCTTCCTGGCGGTGATGATCCCACAGATCCTTTGGGGGACGACGGCAAGCATCTCACGAAGCGCTCCCTCGCCGCCGCGATGGCTCTTGGACGGTATCCCACACATCTGTTTGTGGCCGCAACAGCCCCCGCAACAAGGGGGCCAGGATGGGGGTGACTCGACCGATCAGTGTTTGTTCATGGTCGCTGAGTGTTCGTTCGTCACTTTGGCGGGCACTTCCGCCGAGCCAAAGGCTAGAACACGGGCGTGTGAACGTCGCTTACGTTCCACAGTGTTCGCTCTCGGGGTTTCCATCGTCTTCCGACCCCCAAGCCGCAGCGGAGGTTTTTTCATGTCGCGTTTTCTTGGATTAGCCCTCGCCATTGTGACCCTTTCAGCCGCCAGCGCGGCCTCCGCATCAATCACGATCGACTGGGTGACGGTGGGTGATCCGGATAACGCAGCCGACGACACCACCTATGGCGCCGTGTCAGAGAAGTTTCGGATCATGACGTACGAGTGGACGAACTCACAGTACGTGGAGTTCCTGAATTCCGTGGACCCGAACGGCACGAATCCCAACCGGATCTACAACTCCAGCATGGGCAGCGCTCGGGGCGGGATCAGTTTCGATACCAATGCCTCTGCAGGCAGCAAGTACGCCGCGAAGACCAACATGGGCGACAAGCCGGTGAACTTCGTGAGTTGGTTCGACGCCGCGCGGGTAGCCAACTGGCTGCAGAACGGTCAGGGATCAGGCAGCACTGAGACGGGAGCCTACACGCTCAACAACGCTACGAGCGGTACGGCCCCGGCAGTGAACTCCGGAGCGTCGTATTTTCTGCCGACGGAAGACCAGTGGTACAAGGCGGCGTATTACAAGGGCGGCAGCACGAACGCCGGCTACTGGGACTACGCCACACAGAGTGACACAGCCCCGACGGCGGTGACGGCTGGCACGACCGGGATCGGCTCGGCGGGAAGCACAGGCAACTTTGCGAATTACAACAGAGCAGCCGACTGGAACAGTCAAGACGGCAATGCGACGACGGTGGGCACGAACGGCGGGGCGAGTGCGTACGGAACGTTTGACATGAGCGGTAACGTTTATGAGTGGAACGACCTCACGGGTGCTGCCGGCTCGTCTCGTGGGTTTCGGGGCGGCGACTGGAACGACGGCCTCACGTTCTCCGTGTCGTCCTCCAACAGGTTCTCGGACGACCCGTCGCTCGAGAACGTCGACTACGGTTTTCGTCTCGCAAGTCCGGTTCCCGTGCCCGAGCCATCGACGTGGGTGATGGAACTGGCTGGAATTGCCTGTGCGGGTTGGGGGGCGTATCGGCGTCGCAAGCGGGCCTGACGCGTATCCGCCAACGTAATTCCACCGCCGGGGGAGCAGGTCGCCATCATGGGCCTGCCCCCCTCTGTGTTTTCGTGCCGGTGTCAATCCGCCCGCACCACTCTCCGCACCCGACCGCCGGCCCCGGCCCCCGCGAATACATCCCCGCCCGATCCGCCGACAAGCACCGACCGGAAGCCTACTGCCGTAACCCCTCGATCTTGTCCCCCACATTGACAGCCACTGGGACGACGATATCGCGCCCATCGTGGTGCAGGCCGGTGGCGCACCGGCTGGAAAAACCCCTTGGCTGGTGACGGTTTCGGGACGCTGGGAGCCCCAATCAGCAATCGAACCGACCGGGGAACCGCCTGCCACCGTGAGCCGGAATCAGGGGGCGAAAATCCCGGATGGGCGGCGGGATTCTGTCGGAATGAGTGAAGGGGCGGCCATGCGGGGCCCTCAATTACAGCCCCGGGTCTTCTGGGGGGGTTGGGTGGAGCGATTCGCCCCAGTGGGTGGAGCGATTCGCCCCAGTGGGTGGAGCGATTCGCTCCACGCGCTTTCGGAGCCCCGGCGGTAGGGGGACCACGCGATGGTTCACCAAAAGACTAGATTTCTAGGCAAAAGGTTGGCTGCCGGTTCGATCCGCAGAAATTCGGGTGGAAATAAGTGTCTAAGGCACAGCGTTTGCCCTGCGGGCGAGGAGTCAGAACTTCGTGTTCTTCCGTGTTCGATACCACCCTCACGCTCGCGAAAGAACCACTCATGAACATGCCCCGCCTGCTGACCCGCTTCGTCCTCGCGTCCGCCCTGACTGCGTCGACCGGGATTCCCGCCCATGGCGAGACGCTGTTCTTCAGTGAGAACTTCGACGCGACGACCGTGACGAGCAACCTGTCCGTGCCGACAGGTTGGACCTCCGGCACGGATTCGACCCCCAACGGAGTCGCCCAAAACAACGCCAATGCCCGAACCTACATTTCCACGGTCGCGACGAACTACAACACCATCGACTTCACATACGAACTGACCTTCTCTGTCGGGGGAGGTGGAGGCGGCATCGCTTTCTTCGGGATCGGCAGCGGGCAACCGAACGTGAGCTTTTTTGACGAGCCGTATGCCGCTTTCTTTCTTCGCCAATGGCCCACGAACGCGGGGAACGGACAGACTGGCTGGACGATCTCGACGATTGCCAACCCCGCGAGCCCGAGCGAAAACGTGTTTGCCGACCCCGGAACTGGCAACGGCACCTACCGAGCACAACTGCTGAAGTCGGGCAACAGTCTGACGCTTGGCCTCGACGTCAACTACAGCGGAGGGCCGTTCGCCGCCGATTTCGGGATCACGAAGAGTCTCCTCGCTGACCTTGGCTTTCTGAACGCAACGAATTCAACGCTGTTTTTTGGCACTGAGGCCAGCGATACGACGTTCGACAACCTCCTAGTCGCCGCCCCAGTCCCCGAGCCCTCCACCTATTGCATGGCCCTCGCCGGTCTGGCCTGCGGCGGGTACTCGATGTTCCGGCGTCGCAAGCGGGCCTGACGCGTATCCGCCAACGTAATTCCACCGGTTCAATGATCTGCTTGATTCAACTTCACTCCGAGAGGAAAAGCTTATGAAATGGGTGTTTTGTGTGTTCAATCGCTCTGTCTTGGCCGTCACAGCGATCTTGATGATCGTAGCCAGCACGTCCGCCCGTGCCGTCACGATCGACTGGGTGACGGTGGGTGATCCGGGGAATGCGGCTGACGACACGGGCTACGGTGCCGTGGCCGACTCGTTCCAGATCGGTAAGTACGAGGTGACGATTGGGCAGTACACGGACTTTCTGAACGCCGTGGCCGCGACCGACACTTACTCGCTCTACCATCCGAACATGGCGGGTAACCTCAACAATGCCGGCATCTCGCAGAGCGGGGCCAGCGGGTCGTACACATACAGCATGATCGGACCATCCGGCACAACGCCCGCAGGAGCGAGCAGCCCCGGCAACCGCCCGATCACGTATGTGTCGTGGTTTGATGCGGCCCGGTTTGCCAACTGGATGCAGAACGGGCAGGGCTCGGGAGACACGGAGACGGGTGCTTACACGCTCGTAGGCGGCCAGACGAGCGGCACGGCTCCGGCGAAGAACCCCGGAGCACAGTTCTACATCCCGACGGAAGACCAGTGGTACAAGGCGGCGTACTACAAGGGGAGCGGCACGAACGCTGGCTATTGGGACTACGCGACGCAGAGCGACTCGGACCCGGACAACACGATCGGCAGCGGGACGAATCAGGCTAACTACTACACGGGCGACTATGCCGTGACGCAGTCTGTGAGTCGCTCGCCTAGCCAGAACTACCTGACCGACGTGGGGGCGTTCACGAACAGCCAGAGCGCCTACGGCACGTTCGACCAGAGCGGGAACGTCTTTGAGTGGAACGACCTCACGGGTGCTGCCGGTTCGCTTCGTGGGTTTCGGGGCGGCTTCTGGGACAGCCAAAGCGTGTCCGAGTTGTCGTCCTCTACCAGGGTCGAGTTCCAGCCGTCCGATTACCGCTACACCGGTTTTCGTCTCGCAAGTCCGGTTCCAGAGCCCGCGACACTTGGTTTGGCTTCGGGAGTGGTGTTGTGTGCCTGTGGGTGGCGGGTGCTCAATCGCCGCAGGCGGGCTTGAACCTAAGACCCTTTGGCCTTTGTCCCTTTATCCCTTTGCACGAGGGATGGAGCGGTATTTGACGGTGCCCCGGCAGGAGTCTGTCTTCCTGCTGGGGCGTCGCTGTCGCTCTCGCGGCGGCGATGCTTCACGTGAAAACTTTGGAGTCTGCCATGCCGGCAAGTGCCTGAATGGGAGTGATCAATGGGTCGTGCGGTACGCCACCCCGTGGTGCTCATGAAGTGGTACCGGGTGGTGTCGTGGCCACGTACCGCTGACCGGTGGCGGGTTGGGTCTCAGCCCGGCCCAGCCTCTTGATCGCCGCCTCCCGCGGTTGCACACAAATGTGCACACGGTTCGGGCACTCCATGCGAAATCGCCGGGAAATCTACGCCCCGTTCGAGTCCCGTGCTGCCCATTTGCCCGGAAATCGATCGCGGCAGGATTCCGGGGCACTCTCGTGGGGCCACTTGTGAAATCTCCGCGAGGTGGCGGATGTCCTGCTGCTTGCCATGCTTTGCGTCGTGATTGTTTCTGAAACGACCCCGGCCGAGCGTGCTGCCAGCTTGCAAATGCCGAGCTACGCCGTATAAACTCCAGGAAGCTGTGACTTAGTCGATGTGATTCCCCGAATCGAGTCGCTCGTGAGTTCCTCCTCCCGCTGCTGACCTTTCCCCTTGAGGGAAGAGGTGGCCGATAAGCCGGTCCCCCTGACCGGTTCTTATTGGCCTCAGCGATGCCGAGTTGAACCGAGCGTCTTGCGACCCACCTCCGCGGTTTCACCGCATGGGTGTTTTTCAGGTTGGGGCCTCGATTCCCTCATCAGCGGCCGACGCTTGCCCAAGGGCCGTTGGCCGGCCATCCCCCAACGAGTCATTGGCTCCCCCAACCCCAAGAACGTCACGGCTGACATCGACGGCTCCTGTGGCGGCCTAGAACTCACCCCACCGTAAACCCAGTTAAACCTTGATCTTGCCTTCCCTCTTTCGGAGATGCCAGCCTGGCATGCCACCATGCTCACTCAACCCGTGATCACGAATGCGTCCGACCGAATCAGTCCCGCCACTCTGATCGGGGCCGTCGGCCGGCCCGCGGCGTCACTTCCACCCGGCCCAGGTCAGAGGCGGACGGCTGCCCGGTGGGTGGCCTGGGCCGCCATGTCCCTTACGACGTTCCTCGCATCGGTCGCCTATGGCCAGCCGGATTACCACGAGTACACCTTGAGCACCGATATTGGGTTTGTGAGCTCCCTCGGACCACAGAACGGGGAGTCGTTCACCGTGCCGGCGACCGCCTCGACGAGTTTCGAGACCCTGTACAGCAACATGTTGGGCGCCGGAAACACGCTGGCCTGGTCGCGGGATCCTTCGCAGCCTTCGTCCCAGAACTACACGGACATCAACTGGATGAACAGCGGGTATGGGGCGTGGGAACACCTCCGCTTTCGCTCGGCCGATAGCACAACCCGCCCCGCCTACATGGCGGGCTATGTCGCAAGCGGTGCCGACTTCAATTACGAGGGCTTGGGGGGCCAAAAGCCCCAACTGACCGTCCGGGCCGTCGAGCTCGACGGCGTCACGCTGACCCCGATGAACGTTCAGACGCAATTGGAGGCAGCCAGCGGAAGCGTGACGTTTACGCTGAACAACGGCGGATTTGACGTCTCCAATTCACCAAGTCTGTTGACGCCGACGTTCATTTCCACCACTCCGCTGACCGTGGCCGCGACGGGCACTTCCAACGTCCTCCATTCCTGGACTGGTGTGATCGCGGCCCCCACCACCCTTTCGGTCGCGAGCGGAACCGCTCTCCAGCTCGTGCGGTGCGGCGACATCGGCAATCTCTCGACCGCCTCGGCCCAGCTCCGCTGGAGCAGCGTCGACAACGCGTTTGACATCAACGGGGGCTCGCTCGATCTCTCCTTCTCGGGGATGCTGTTCTACAGCGACCCAGTGCCGACGGTGACCGGGGGCGTCGTCACCGCTGGCCTGGTGGTGCGAAACGGCGGATCGCTGCAGATCAGCGGCCGCGATGACACGGAGTCGTATTCGAAGCTCACGATGCACGGTGGCCTGCTCATCGACAACAGTACCGTCACCCTCGGGCCAAGCAACCGGATCGAATTCGCGTCGGGCCAACTCCACCTGGCCAACGCAACAGTGCAGGTGGCCTCCGGGGGCCGGGTGACGAACGAGAACGACGCGACCGTTGTTTCTGGCACGTCCACCATCAACGTGGTCAACGATGAGCAGGGCTTCACCGCCGCCGACCTGAGGGTGGCTGACAGCAGCTCCAAGCTGGTTGTACAGGGGGGCGGAGTCGCGGCCGTCCGGAGCCTCTTCCTCGATGGAGGACAGGTCGACGTGGCTACCGACAGCACGCTGGTGCTCGCTCCCTATAACAACCAGCCGACCAACTTCACGCCCGGAGGAACGATCTCCCTCGCGGCGACGGCCACGCTCGATATTCCGCGACTCGTCAGCTTCTCGATGGACAACAACGGAACCGTCACGCCCATTCAGACCGCGGCCAACTCGACGATCGTCGTGGCCGGTGACTTTATTGGGAAGGGTGACATCGGGGACGGCATTCTGTTCGTCACTGATGGCGGCCTGCTGGCCCACGCCGGCCTGACATCGAGCACACTGGAGGTCGGGGAATTGATCATGAAGTTCGACGCGGTCACTGAGGCCTCGCTCGACCCGACGGCGCTTACCAGCGATACGGTGGTCTGCGACGACCTGACTCTGGAGGCCATCTTCCCCTCGATCGCGCCCACCCTCACCCTCGCGGTCGACAACGACACCCCGCTTCCGCTGGGAACGAAGTTCACGCTCTTCGACTACGTTACCGCGAACACCGTCGGAGCCTTCTACTTCAAAGACCGCGCGCCCGGCAGCACGTTTACGCTCGGCCTCAACGACTACCAGATCGACTACCAAGACGCGTCGCTCGGCGGAACGGCGATCACGCTCACGGTGGTGCCAGAGCCGCTCGCGGCGGCGTCGATTGGACTTGGGCTGGCCTTCTCCCTGGTCGTACGGCAGCGACAGCGAAGGCTTCGCCGTGCGGGCCACTCGAGCGCGGCGGTCCTTGGCACATGCCGAACTAGCTCCCCAGCGGGAACCAGGCAGCCGACGGCAGAACGGAGTGCGTCATAACAGCCTTCCTGGGGGGACGTGGAGTTGACGCCCTGATCGCCCCCCCTTGCCAGGCACCAACGCGCCGGTGGACACTGTCATCGTGTCGAGTGCCCCTGCCGTCGTCCCCTGGAGCTGGTTCATGCTTCCACGTCTCGCCTGCCTTGCCGTCATCCTGGCCGCCACGTCCCTTCCCGCCCGTGGGCAGGCGGCAGCCGCAGCCGCCCCGAAGCGGCCGAACATCCTCGTCATCTGGGGCGACGACATCGGCACCTGGAACGTCAGCCACAACAGCCGCGGGATGATGGGCTATCACACGCCCAACATCGACCGGATCGCGAGGGAAGGCGTGTCGTTCACCGACTACTACGGGCAGCAGAGCTGCACCGCCGGCCGAGCGGCGTTCCTCGGCGGCAATTGTCCGGTTCGCACCGGCATGACGAAGGTGGGGCTGCCCGGGGCGAAGGAGGGCTGGCAGAAGACCGACGTGACGATCGCCACCGTGCTCAAGAGCCTCGGCTATGGCACCGCCCAGTTCGGCAAGAACCATCAGGGCGACCTCGACGCCCACCTGCCCACGATGCACGGCTTCGACGAGTTTTTCGGGAACCTTTACCACCTCAATGCCGAGGAGGAGCCTGAGCATCCCGACTATCCGGGTGACATGAAGCTGGCCAACGGCAAGACCTTCCGCGAAACCTACGGCCCACGAGGCGTGCTGCGGTGCAAGGCCGACGGCAAGGGTGGTCAGTCGATCGAGACGACCGGCCCGCTCACCCGCGAGCGGATGGAAACGATAGACGAGGAGACGCTGGCCGCCGCCAAGGACTACATCCAGCGGCAGGCGAAGGGGGGCACGCCCTTCTTCTGCTGGTGGAACGCCACCCGGATGCACTTCCGCACCCACGTGAAGGCCGAGCACCGTGGCAAAAGCGGCCAGGACGAGTACTCCGATGGCATGGTGGAGCACGACGGCCACGTCGGGGAACTCCTCGCCCTGCTCGATGAGCTAGGCATCGCCGAAGACACGATCGTCGTCTACTCCACCGACAACGGCCCCCACTACAACACCTGGCCAGACGCCGGCACCACCCCCTTCCGCAGCGAGAAGAACTCGAACTGGGAAGGAGCTTATCGCGTGCCCGCTTTCGCCCGCTGGCCTGGTCATTTCCCGGCGGGCGTCACCCTCAACGGGCTGGTCGCCCACGAGGACTGGCTGCCGACCCTCGCGGCCGCCGCCGGGGATCCGGCCATCAAGGAGAAGCTGGCCAAGGGCGTTACGCTCAATGGCCGGCCTTACCGCAACAAGATCGACGGCTATGACCAGCTCGACTACCTCGCCGGCCGCGCGGCGGCCTCACCGCGGAACGAGTTTTTCTATGTCAACGACGACGGCCAGATCGTCGCGATCCGGTATTCCGACTGGAAGGCGATTTTCCTCGAAAACCGGGGGGAGGCCTTCGGCGTCTGGAGGGAGCCATTTACCGAGCTGCGGGTGCCCCTGCTCTTCAACCTCCGGCGCGACCCGTTCGAACGAAGCCAGCACAACGCCACGGTCTACGACGATTGGTTCCTCGATCACGCATTCATTCTCGTGCCGCTCCAGCAAATCGCGGGCCAGTTCCTCCTGAGCATGCAGGAATACCCCCCGAGCCAGTCGCCCGGGTCGTTCAACCTCGAGAAGATCCAAAAGCAGATCGAAGCGGCCGCCGCGGGCCGGTGATCTGTCGGCATCGGCAGGCGGCCGACGGGAGCCGAACACGGCACGCAGTACTTTCGGCCCGCGGCCGCTG
>JBJOHE010000215.1:0-24586 GCA_046047895.1 Planctomycetota bacterium
TCACCCTCAACAACGCCGCCCTGAACGTCACTGGAGAGGCCCTGATCGGCAACATCGCCCCGGCGGTCGCCACCGTGACGGTCGGCGGCTCTTCTTCGATTCGCTCGGGCGGCGACCTCAACATCGGCAACTCCGAAGGAGCCCAGGGCACGGTGACCGTCAGCGGCACGGGCACGCTCACTTCCGTGGGGCGACTGCGGGTGGGCGACGGCGGCAGCGGCCAGCTGACGGCGACCGATACGGCCCGGCTGACTGTCGATCAGGTGCAGATCGGCAACCAACTGCTCAGCACCGGCACGCTCACGATGCAGTCGGGGAGCAGCATGACGGCCACGGGTTACATCGCCGTGGGCAATTCTGGCACTGGCACCCTGGCGATGAGCGGATCGGCGGCCGCCACGGTGCAATACGACTTCAACGTCGGTGACCTTGCCGGCGGCAACGGCACCTTCACCCTCGCGGACCAGGCGACGGTGACCGCAGGCTCCTTCTTCGCAGGAAAAGGAGACGCGACTGTGGCGAGCATCGCGATCTCCGGAGGCGAATTCTCCCAGACGAATGCCGATGGAAGCTTCGTGGTCGGTCGCGACGGCTCGGCCACGCTCACGCTCAGCGGAACCGGCCGGATGACCGCGGCGGCGAGCTCCGGACTCCTGCTCGGGGAAAACGAATTTTCCCAGTCGGCGGTGGTGAACCTCGACGGGGGGCTGCTCCAGGTGGCCAAGGTCGGCAAGGGACTCGGAGCCAACACCGCGGTCGTCTTCAACGGCGGCACTCTTCAGGCACGGCCAACGTCGTCCGGATCCTTCATCGGCGGGATCGACAGTCTGGTCGTGATGGCCGGCGGAGCCGTGATTGATTCCAACGGAGCCACGATTTCAATCGACCAGTCCCTCGCGGACGGTGGTGGCGGCGGGCTCACCAAGGCCGGGCTGGGCACGCTGGCCCTCAACCAGGCGAGTTTCTACACCGGCCCGACCTCGGTGACGGCCGGAACGCTTCAACTGAACGGCGACAACTCGCTGGCCACGGGGCCGGTGACGGTGCAGGCCGGCGGCACGCTGGCGGGCACGGGAACGGTCGGCGGCAACACCACGCTCTCGGCCGACGCCACGCTCGCGCCAGGGGCCAGCCCCGGCACGCTCAGCTTCACCGGCGGCATGACCTGGGCGAGCGGGGCCAACTACAACTGGCAGCTCCTCGACGCCGCCGGCACCGCCGGCAGCGGCTGGGATCTGGCAGCCATCGGGGGCAGCCTCGCGATCACCGCCACGGCGGCCGATCCCGTCGCCATCAACCTCTGGACGCTCTCCGCCACTGGGCCAGACGTCAACGGCCCGGCGGCGAACTTCAGCTCGACGGCCGCCGGAGCCTGGACGATCGCGACCGCCGCCGGCGGCATCACCGGCTTCGCGGCCGACGCCTTCACCGTTGTTACGGCCCCGGCCAACGGCACCGCCGGATTCGCCAACGACTTCGGATCCGGAAGCTTCAGTGTGGCCCAGGCCGGCAACGACCTCAGGCTCGTGTTCACGCCGGGCAGCGGGCCCGCCGCGATCGTGATCGACGTGCCGTCGGGCAGCCAGACCCAGGCGGAGGCCGGCTATCCGACGATCGGCTCGGCCCTCTCCGTCACCAAGACCGGGGCGGGCACCGTGGTGTTCGACGCCGCCAACGCCTACACAGGACCGACGACGGTCGCAGCCGGCACGCTCCAGGTGGCCAACCCGGCCGGGCTCCAGGCGTCGAACGTGACGGTCGACACCGGCGCCACGCTCGCTGTCGCCTCGGGCACGACGATGCGGGCTCCGGCAGTGATCGTTGACGGCGGCACGCTCTCGGCTGCGAGCCTCGCGGTGAACAGCTCGACTGGGATCACGTCGCTGGCGATCAATGCCGGCACGATCGCGGGAACGCCGGTCGTTTCGGTCGGGGCGGGCGGCCAGCTTTCGCTCGTGCAGGATGCCCGGGTGACCGTGTCGGTCGGCGGGCTGTCGGTCGATCAGGCAGGCGGTGGCGGCCGCCTCGACCTCGGCGCCGGACAGGTCTCGATCGCGGCCGGCGGCATCACCGCGGCCGACCTCCGGGCCGACATCATCGCCGGCCGCAACGGCGGGGCCTGGAACGGGACGGCCGGAATCACGTCGAGCACGGCGGCGGCGAGCGGGGGCACCCGGGGGGTGGGCTACCTGGTGGCCGGCGACGGCTCGGCGAAGGTTTCCTATGCGGCGGCGGGCGACGTCGATCTGAGCGGGGCTGTGAACGTGTTCGACCTGGTGAGCATCAACAGCTCGGGCAAGTACGGCACGGGCCAGGCGAGTGTCTGGAACCAGGGCGACTTCAACTACGATGGCTCGACGAACGTGTTCGACCTCGTCAGCGTGAACACGGCGGGCGCCTACGGCCAGGGCAACTACTTCCCGGCCACGCCGACCGCCGGCGGTCTCGGAACCATGGCGGCCGTTCCGGAACCCACTGGGCTTCTGGCGGTCGCCGGAGGGCTGTGTGGTCTCAGCCGAGCCGCCTGCCGGCGTCGTCGTCGGCGAACAGGTGGAGGCCGCCGGGCCTGACGGCGAGCGGCAGCCGGTCGCCAGGCCGCACGGCCACATCGCCCGGCAGCCGCACGACCTGATCCGCGCCGCCAAGCAAAAAATGGGCGAAGGTTTCATGGCCCGTGTGCTCAACCACGTCGATCGGCACGGTGGCCAGGACCTCGCCGCCGGCGGCCAGAAGAAAATCCTCGGGGCGGATGCCGAGCACGGCCGGGCCCGTGGGGAACCGGGTTGCCTCGGCCCCGAGCGGCAGGCGAAGCTCCCCACCGTCGAGCTGAAAGCAGTCGCCTTCGATCCTGCCGGGAAAGAAGTTCATCGTGGGACTGCCGATGAAGGAGGCGACGAACCGGTTGGCCGGCCGGCGGTAGATCTCCAAGGGCGAATCGGCCTGCTGGATCACGCCCTGGTTCATGAGCACGATCCGATCGCCCAGGGTCATCGCCTCGACCTGATCGTGGGTGACGTAGATCACGGTGGTACCGAGCCGACGGTGGAGCCGGGCCAGTTCGGCCCGCATCTGCACGCGGAGCTTGGCATCGAGGTTCGAGAGCGGCTCGTCAAAGAGAAACACGGCCGGCTCGCGGACGATCGCCCGGCCGAGGGCCACCCGCTGCCGCTGGCCGCCGGAGAGCTCCCGCGGCCGCCGGCTCAGGAGGCCTTCGATCGCCAGCGACTCGGCCGCCGCGGTCACCCGCCGGTCGATGTCCGGTTTGGGCGTGCCCCGCATCCGCAGGCCGAAGGCCATGTTGTCACGGACGGTGAGGTGGGGATAGAGGGCGTAGTTCTGAAACACCATCGCGATGTCGCGGTCGCCGGGGGCCACGTCGTTCACCAGCCGCCCGCCGATCCGGATCTCCCCCTCGCTCACCGCCTCGAGGCCCGCGATCATCCGCAGGGTGGTCGACTTGCCGCAGCCGGAGGGGCCGACCAGCACGAGGAATTCGCCGTCGGCGATCTCGAGTGAGATGCCGCGGACGGCGTGGAAGCCCGAATCGTACCGTTTGTGGAGCGTGTGGAGCGAGACGCCAGCCATGGGGATTCACTCCTTGACCGAGCCGACGGTCAGCCCGTTGACGAGATAGCGGGAGAGGGCGAGGAACATCACCACGACCGGCAGGCTCACGAGGATCGAGGCGGCGGCGTAGAGCCCCCACTGCGACGAGAGCGTGGCCTGGAAGCCCTTGATGCCCAGCGGCAGGGTGAACATCCGCTCGTCCTGCATCACCTGGGCCGCCACGATGTATTCGCTCCAGGCCGTCATGAAGCTGAACAGCGCCGTGATCACGAGCCCAGGCGTCGCCAGCGGCAGGATGACGTGGCGGAAGGCCTGAAACCGGCTGCAGCCGTCGATCCGGGCCGCCTCCTCGAGGGCCGGCGGGATCGTGTCGTAGAAGCCCTTCATCTGCCAGACGCAGAAGGGGAGGGCGGTGGCGGTGTAGAAGACCATCAGGCCGAGCCAGGTGTCGATCAGCCCGAGGGCGGCGATCAGCACGTAGAGCGGCAGGAGCAGCATCGTGGCGGGAAACATCTGGGTGGTGAGGATCGCGAGCATCGTGGCCTTGCGGCCGACGAACCGGAACCGGCTGAAGGCGTAGCCGGCCGTGGAGGCGAGGGCCACGCCCGTGAGCGTGACCCCGAGCGAGACGACGAGCGAATTGCCGAGCCAGAGGAGGAAGGGCTGCTCCGTGAAGAGTTGGACATAGCTGGCGAGCGTCCAGTCGGCCGGAATGATCGCGAGATCGGTCGAGCGGAGCCGGTTCCCCGGCCGCAGCGAGATCGAGACGACGTTGAGCACCGGATAGATCGCGATCGCCGTGAACACCAGCAGCACGGCGTGCCGCAGGAGCGTGATCCGCAGGGGTTCCTTCATGGCAGCCTCATCCGTAGACGCTGTCGGTGGCCCGGCTTCCCCGGAGGAGGGCGAGGGACACGCCCAGCAGGAGCAGGAACATCACCATCGAGAGGGCGGCCCCGTAGCCGTAGCGGTAGAGATTGAAGACCGACTTGTAGACGTAGGAGACGAGGATGTGGGTCGAATCCTGCGGCTCACCGCCGTTGGAGACGAGCCAGATCACGTTGAGGTTATTGAAGGTCCAGATCGCCCCGAGCGTGGCGGCCGGCAGGAGCACGGGCTTCAACAGCGGCAGCGTGATGTGCCAGAACTGCTGCCAGCGGCCGGCCCGGTCGATCCGGGCGGCCTCATAGAGCTCCTGAGGGATGCCCTGGAGGCCGCCCAGCGCGATCACCATCATGAAGGGGAAGCCCAGCCAGACGTTCGTGATCACGCAGGCCTCGAAGGCCCGCAGCGGCTCTCCCAACCAGTTGATCGCCGGCAGGCCGAACCAGCGGCCGAGCGCGAGGTTCACCGCGCCGTATTCGTAGTCGAACATCCCCCGCCAGGTCAGCGCGGTGATGTAGGCGGGCACGGCCCAGGGAACGATCAGCAGCAGCCGGTAGATCGCCTTGCCTCGCACCGGCCCGTGGAGGGCCACGGCCAGCATCACGCCGATCGCCACGTGGGCCGCGACGTTCACGACCGTCCAGAGGATCGTCTTGAGAAACACGCCGCCTGAACCCCAGAGCCGCGGGTCGGTCAGCACCTCGGCATAGTTCTGGAAGCCCACGATCCGCCAGTCGCGAAACCGGGTGAGCGACATGTCGGAGAGCGAGAGCACGATGTTCCAAACGAAGGGAAACACGATCACGGCGAAGATCACCGCCACCGCCGGGAAGGCGAAGAGGTAGGCGGTGGGGTTTGCCCGGAGGTCGGCCAGGAGGCGGGCGATCGCCGGCAGTTGCCAGCCGAAAAGGGCGAGCAGCCCGAGCCCCGCGGCCAGCGGCAGCCCCCGCGCGATCGGTCCCGGCTCGATCCGGCGGTGCATCGTGGCGATGAAGTCGACGGCGTCGGCCTGCATCCGCTCCGCAGCCGCGG
The DNA here is from genome assembly GCA_046047895.1 of Planctomycetota bacterium. Classification (GTDB taxonomy): domain Bacteria; phylum Planctomycetota; class Planctomycetia; order Pirellulales; family UBA1268; genus QWPN01. The sequence goes on from JBJOHE010000215.1 coordinate 5,485, forward strand.
CGGGCTCGAGGGTTCCGCCGAGCACGGCCTGGTAGGCCGGTCGCATGCCATCCCAGACGGCGCGGAGTTCCGCCTCCACCGGCATCAGGCGGCCGTTGTCGAGCTGTGCCCGTGACGCGGCCAGGGTCGGGTCGGTCGCGAACAGTGGATCGGTGTAGACGCTCTGCCGCACAGGCAGCATCCGCAAGCGGTCGACCAGCCGTCGCTGGGTGTCGGCCGCTGTCATGTGCCGCACGAACGCGACGGCAGCGTCGGCCACGGCACCAGTCGTGTTCGCGTTGAGCGAATACCCCTTGGGGGCCACCATCGGCCGCATCGGCTCCCCGGTGGCCGAAACCACCGGCAGGACGGCGACCGCCGCATCGAGGTCGGGCTCCGCGAGGTAGTCGGACCAGCTCCAGTCGCCGTTGACGATCATCGCCGCCCGGCCGGATTTGAAGAGGGAATCGGCCAGCTCGTAGTCGCAGTTGGCCGGCGACACGCCGTGGACCTCGCGGAGATCCCGGATGTAGCCGAGCGCCTGCCGGATCGCGGGAGTGTCGAGCGCCGGCTCGGGCGGTCGCGACTCGGGCTCGCGAAACACCCAGCCGCCGAATCCCGTGATGAAGGGGATCGCAAAGAAGGGCTCGGTGTAGTTCCACACCAGGCCGTAGCGGTCGATTCGGCCGTCGCCGTCGTCGTCCACCGTCTGCTCGACCGCCAGCCGGATCAGGTCGTCGGTCGTCTGCGGCGGCTCCGGCACAAGCCGCCGGTTGTAGACGAGCGCGAGGTGGTTGCCGAAGCGGTCGCCGATCTGCACCAGTTCCGAACGCGAGGGATTGTCGCGGGCCGGGAGGCTTGTGAGCGAGCCGGCCACGAAGTCGGCCCGGTCGGCGGCCGGCAGCCAGGGGTCGAGATCCTGGATCAGGCCCATCGTGTGGAAGGTGTCGAGCACATCCGAGGGCCCGTAGACGAGTTCGGGGCCGCTTCCTGCGAGTGCCGCCGCCTGGAAGCCGCTCCGCAGTTCTTCCGTTTCCTTGTAGAGCGGCCGCACCCGGATGCCGGGATGGTCGGCTTCAAACCGGGCGATTTCGTCTGCCAGAAACTCCCGCTCGTTCGGCCGCGACTGGTGCCAGAGCGTGATCGTGGTGCGATTATCGGGAGCGGTGCAGCCGAGGCAGGCGAAGCCCGCCGCCACCACCAGCACGATGATCCGGTCGAGCACCTGCCGCATGCGTTCGCCTTGGAGGTTCGGCCCGTCAGTTTGGCCCGCCGGCCTGGAGCACCACCGCCTCGAGCGGCGGCAGGGTTACGATCGCCTCGGACTTCCCGCGGTCGATCACCACCTTTCCTCCCTCGCCGGAGGCGGTGAACAGCTCCGCCAATCTGTCGCCGGCCGGCAGCGGCACCCGCCATTCATACGCCGCCTCGCCCCGGTTGAAGCCCACAAGCAGCCGGTCGTCGCCGGCGGTCCTGTCGTAGGCCAGAAACCCAGCCGCGTCATCGGGCGGCAGAAACCCGATCTCGCCCCGCCGCAGTGCCGGATGCTGATTCCGCAGTTTCACCAGGGCCCGGTAGAAGGCGAAGAGGCTCGGGTCGAACCCGACCGGATCTGGCTCCCGCACCCGGCCCCGCGGGTCTGCGGCCTGAGGCTCGAAGCGCATGCCCGGCCAGACCATCGGCATCCGGTCGCAGGGATCGTCGGCTCCCCACATGCCCGCCTCGGTTCCGTAATACAGCATCGGGGCTCCGACGAAGGTCAGCTGGAGCACGGCCACCATCCGCTGGATCCGCCGCTCCCGGTCGGTGGGCTTCCGCAGGCGGTAGTCGGCGTGGTGCCGGGGCGAGACGGCCACGTCGAAGTCGAACCGCTGGGGCTGCTCGTAGGGCCGGCGACCGGCGTTGACGATCATCGAAGCCACCCGGTCGGTGTCGTGGCCGTCGATCAGATTGAGCATCGCATAGCGGCGGGACGCCGGGTGGGCCGCGAGCCGCTCCTTGAACGCTGCCACCGCCTCCGAGGCAGGGAGTGTGCCGTCGATCAGGAACCCCTTCACCGGAAACGAGAAGCCGAAGTAGTTCATCGTGGCGTCGAAGTCGGCGGCATTGAGGAAGCCGCTCGCCTCGTCCCATTCCTCGGCCACCGTGTAGGCCTCGGGATTCAGCCGCTGCACGAGGGCATGCCAGTCCCGCCAGAACGCCACCGGCACCTCGCGGGCCACGTCGAGCCGCCAGCCGTCGATTCCGTCGGCCGGATCGCCGTCGCCATCGGGGTCCATCCAGCGGCGGGTGATCGCGAGGACGTAGTCCTTGGGGCCGGCCCCAAGATCCTTGCCGTCGGCGGTGTCGGCGAACTCGGGTAGGGTGTCGATGCCCCACCAGCACTGGTAGCGAAATTCGTTCTCCGGGGTGGCGGGATCGTCTTCCGCATGGATCGTGTACCAGTCTGCATAGGGCGAGGCCCGTCCCCGCTTCCGCACGTCGGCAAAGGCGAAGAAGTCGCGGCCCGTATGGTTGAAGACCCCGTCGATCACCACCCGCATCCCCCGGGCATGGGCCTTCCGCAGCACTTCGAGGAAGAGCCTGTCGGCGGCGGTCCACTTCCAGGTCGCGGGGTCGGCCGTCTCGGTCGCCATCATCGCCAGGTCGCCGGCGGGATCGGGGCCGAAGTGGCGGTCGACGTGGTGGAAGGAGTTGCCGTCGTACTTATGGAGCGACCGCGCCTCGAACACGGGGTTGAGATAGATCGCGGTGACGCCGAGGTCCTGAAGGTAGTCGAGCCGGTCGATCAGCCCTTGAAGATCACCGCCGTAGCGGCGGTGAAACACGCCATGCTCGAAGAAGTCGGGCCCGAGTTCCCGCTCCCACTCGGCCCTGGCATACCAGTCACCGGTCCAGGGAGAGATCGCCCAGGACTCCGGCACCGTGGCCTCGAGCGAGTCGCGGTCTGGATCATTGGCCGGGTCGCCATTTGCGAAGCGTTCGGGAAAGACCTGATAGAAGACGGCGTCGGCAACCCAGTCGGGCACCTCCACCGTCGGCGGCTCCTCAGCCGGGCAGGACAGACAGATTCCGGCCACCACCAACGTCAGCCCAACCGACGGCCACCGGCTGACGATTCCGAGTGTCTTCTTTCTCTGCAAGTAGCCAGGCATCGACGCGTCCCCCCCTTGAAGGCCCTGTCAGTGTAGCCGTATCTCTCACTCCTGCCTCGGTGCATCGGCGGCTCGATGGCGGCTGGCCGCAGGTCAGCTCTTCCGTTTCCGATCCCAGGTCTGGCCTGCCTTGTAGCGGGTAGCCCGCTCGATGAGTTCCGGGTTTTGCGACGTGGCAAGCACCCGGTCGAGGGCGGCCATGAACTCGGGCTTGTGGGCGTCGCGGAGCTTCCGGTGGTGCGCGAGTTCGACGATGCTGAGACAGGCGGCCTCGGCCAGGGCAGGGTCGTCGAGAAACCCGGCGACGAACCGGAAGGCCTCGTAGGTGCGGATCGCGTTGGCCCGTTCGATCACCCGGCCCCGGTCTTCGGGGCGGTCGCAGAGGGCGAACGTCTGCTCCAGGAGCGCGAGCCGGCCGGCGTCATCGAGCCTGTTGTCAGGAAGCGGGGCGATCCGAATCAGGGCGTTGAGCATCAACTGCTTCTCGACCGGATCAGCGGTAGCCGCATGCACGGCCAGGATCCGCTCCGTGACGGAGGCGTCGGGCCACCGCGCAAGCGCCTCGAGGCCCTGGCGACGGGTGGCCGGCTCCGCCACCATGCCGTCGACGATCGCCATCACACCCGGGCCACCGACGCGGGCCAGCACCGGGAGCAGCTGCTCCTGGAGGGCGGGATCGAGCCGCCCGTAGCCGGCGACGAGTGTGGCCGCCGCGGCCGGGGCATCGCTGCCAGTGGTGCAGACGGCCACGATCGCGGTTTCGGCCGCCTTGCGCTCGCCGCCGGTCGCCTGAAGAAAGGATCGCACCATCGCGTCGAGTTCCCGCGCCGTTCCAAATCGGGCGAGAGCCCTCATCGCGGCGGCCCGCCCAGCGGGATCCCCATCGGCCGCGGCGGCGAGCAGGGGCAGGGCCTGCCGGTCGCGGCGGTCCGCGAGAATGTCGAAAAGTACCGCCTGGGTGGCTGGGGCTGCGGCGGATGCCGCAGCCCGAACGGCGTCGGAAGCCCGGATCTCAATCAGGCCCCGCCGGGCGGCGGCTGCAACCGCGCCGTCCTGGGAGACCGCTTCGACGAGCAACGGCACGTCGGCCGGTTCGCCGAGCCTGCCGAGCAACGCGATCGCGGCGAGCTTCACCCGCTCGTCAGCCGCAACGGCGAGCGGTCGGACGGCAGGCAGCGCTGCCGGATCGCCCCGGTCGGCGAGCGCCACGAGCAGCCTCGCCTGCCGATCGGGCGAGAGACCTGCCAGCCGAGCCGCAGCCTCGGTCGTGAACCAAGCGCCAGCCAGAGAGTCGCCGTCTCGTACCCGCTCGAGCGCCACGGCCTGCATGTCGGCATCCCCCTCAGCCACAAGCGCGAGCACGGCATCGCCGGCCTGGCGGGCAGCGGCGGAGGGCGGCGCTGCTGGAAGGCGGGCCGCGGCGAATAGGAGCAGGGCGATCAGACCGAGGGCAATGGGGGAGCGGGGCATGGCGGTCGGGTTCCAGGTGGTGAAGGGGAGGGAGGGCATGGGCCCAGGGCGACACCGAGGGGGAGAAGCAGTCGGCCGGTCTAGGCGTCTGCGAGGCAGTCGAGCAGTCCGCCGCGGGCCGCCATCCTGAGGCTCCGGTTCCGCCGGGTGGTCGGGGTGTCGCCCACAGCCGCCGAGACGGCAGCGAAGAGCGGCTCCGCAGCGGCCCGATCGCCGGCGGCGAGCAGGCTCTGGCCGCAGGCGATCCGCGCGTCGGCCACCGCTGCGGCAACCGTGTCTGACGTCGGTGCCGCCGCGACAAGCGCCGCTGCGGCGACGGGGCTTGCGATCCGGCCAAGCGCCAAGGCGGCCGCTGCCGCCAACGGCTCGGGGCCGATCAGGAGACCTGCAAGCACGGGTACGGCGGCATGATCCCTGCGGGCCGCCAGCGACGACATGATGCCGATGGCAATCTCGTGTTTGGCGGCGGCCGGCAAGGCCGCGCGGAGTGCCTCGCCTGCCTCGGGCCCATCGATTCGCTCCAGGGCAAATCGAGCCATGTGGGCGAAGTCGTCGTCGGAGAGGAACTCCGCCAAGGCCGGCACGGACATGGCCGATCCGATCAGCCGCAGATGGCGGCAGGCGATGTCTTTGGCGGCCCGGCTTGCAGCCGCACCGACCACGGCCAAGAGCCGACGTTCCAGATCGGCCCGGCGGTTGGCATCGGCCGTGGCCGCCGCCACGGCGGAGTCCAGGGCCTTGAGGGGTGCAGGGTCACCACCCCAGTCGTACGAGGCGAGCGCGACGAAGGAGGCGGCGAGGGGATCATCGGCCATGGGGGCGTTCCTCAGAGTCACGGTTCGGGAGTCGTTCCCGCGGGGCGAGAGGGCTAGAGCATCCAGGGCTCACGGCGGCTGCGGTCGAGGAGCCGGTTGGCGGTCGGGTCATCGCGGAACGCCTGGGCGACTCGATCCCAGCGGAGGGATCGCTGAAGCTGTCGCACGATGCCCACCAGATGCAGCGCCACCATCGTATTGACGCCGATTTCGAGGTCGCGAAACGGCCGTTGTCGCGTCTGGACGCTCTCGATGAAGTCGCCGTGGAGACCACGGCTGCCCCGATACACGGGCACCGCCCGTGGGGCGATGGCTGCGGCGTCACCCCGGAGGACGATGCCCCGGCCGTGCGTCGCGGTCGCGGGAGCCTCGGCAGGCCGCTGGGCGGCTGGCCGATTGCAGTGGACCTCAACGCCGTTTGGATACCGAAGCGTGGCGTAGCCACCGCCCCGCTCGTCGGCCTGCCAGTCGACCGCCTCCGGTTGGAGGTGGCCGAGCCCCGCGGCAAACAGGGCACCGCCGAAGTTGTGGGCCCCCCAGTCAGTCAGGCTTCCGCCGGAGAAGTCGACGTAGGACCTCCAGCTGTTGCCGCCGGTGCCAAAGTTGCCGTCGCACCGTCCGGGGTTGTAGGGCTGCCAGGGAGCCGGGCCAAGCCAGAGGTCCCAGTCGATATCCGCCGGCGGAGCGACCGCAGGCAGGTAGCAGGCCATGGATGACGGTCCTGCATCGATGTCGATCGAGGTGATCCGGCCCAGTTCGCCCGCCCAGGCCGGGTCGACGATCTCGCGGTAGTCTTCGAGCACCCGCTGCGAGCCTCCGGACACCACCCGCCCGTACCCCCTGGCCGCGGCCAGCATCAGCGGCCCTTCTGCAAGGGTGAGGGTTTCGGGCTTCTGGAGAAACACGTCCTTCCCAGCCCGGCAGGCGGCGATCGTCATCAGGGAATGCCAGTGGTCAGGCGTGGCGATGTGAACGGCGTCGATGTCATCCCGCGCGAGCAGATCGCGAAAGTCGAGGTACTCCCGGCAGTCGCGGCTGCCATACCGCTCGTTGACGCGGCCGGCCGCCTCGGCACGCCACTTGGCTCGCACGTCGCAGACAGCCACATATTGGACGGCCGGATGCTCGAGGAACCGTCGCTGGTCGCCCGAGCCCTGGTTGCCAAGGCCGATGCCGGCCATCACGATCCGGTCGCTGGCGGGCGGCGTGGCTCCGGAGCCGAGTGCGGCTGAGGTGATGATCGTGGGGACTGCGAGGCAGCTTCCCGAGGCCACGGCGGTGGCCTTGAGGAATTCGCGGCGGGTGGCCGGTGTCGCTGTCATTGAAAACTGCTCCAGGCTTTGGGAGACCACGCCACGGCCCCCGGTTCGCGAGTGTACCGAGGCCGCCCGAATTGCCGAGCGATCCAGAATGTCGGTCGAATCCAGTCCTTCAGAGGGGAGGGGGGTGGAGCGATTCGCTCCACCCCTGGTCGCTAGCGACCACCCGACTGGAGCGAATCGCTCCACCCCCCGCCCAGACCCCGCTGCTCGCCCTGCTGACACGCAGGGCCGAAAAGCGGTTTTTTCCCGATCAAAAAGCGATTTTCCGGGAAATCTCCCGAGCGGAAGGCGATTCTCGAGGATTTGGCACGCGGATTGCATCTTATTTCAGGCAGCGGATAGGTCCGATGCAAAGCAACGGGACTGACGCCTGATGTGGGTGAGTGGCACTGTGGTCCGGGCTCTGCTCGGCCATGGAGCCGGCGTGAAGACATGCTTCGGCTGGTTTCCGCCAGTCGCGGCGAAGGAGTTTGTTTGATGACCTTTTGAAAGGAGAGTGCTCCATGCACTTCAGCAACCGCGGTTCCCCGCACGGGGCCAGCGGCTGGGATCTGACGCAGGGTGACCTGCTGCTCTGCTCCCTGCCGATCGTGGTGTTTTTGTCGATTGTGTCTCTTGTCTGACAGGGACCCGGCGGCGACGCCGGGCCTGTCAGCAGGGGCTCCAGCTTGGTGTTCGCGGACGTGGTCCGCGCGGCCCATGGGCTTCATTTTGCAAAGGTTTTCCGTCATGAGTGCTTCTCTTCAGTCCACCGAGAACGCCGCGGGGCTGCCCGCCTCCGGTATCAAGGAGATCGTGATCGTCGATACGGCTTGCGAGCGGTATGCCGACTTCATTGCGGCCGCCGAACGCGGCGAAGTGGGACTCCACTTCTGCGTCGATGGTCAGTCGGCCGTGCGGCTGGCCCGGCGGTTCCGCGCAGATGTCTGGCTCGTGGCCGGCGACCTTCCGGACATCTCGGGCTTCGATCTGCTCGACATCCTGATGCCCTATGTCTCGCAGGGTTCTGTGGATCCCTTGCTGGGCGGGGCCCACATCTCGCTCGAACACGTGGGCGAGGGGATGCGGTCGGGCGTGTTCCTGATGGCGGACCACTACCGGTTGGAGGATGAACAGCGGGCCCTGGCGTCGGCCGCTTCGGGATATGTGGTCGGCCCGGTGTCGATCGACATGCTTCGAACTGGACGCGTGCGGCACTCCGCCCCTGCGGCTGTCTAAGGCCTGATCTCCTCAGGCCGGATCAGCCTCCAGCCCCGGGAGGGCTGGAGGAGGGTGGCTGCGCGAGTTCGGCCAACGCGTTGGAGGCGGCCCGCTGCTCGGCTTCCTTCTTGCTGCGTCCCCAGGCCGGGGAATACCGGCGGGAGCCGATCTGGGCCGACACATGGAAGCTTTTGCTGTGATCAGGGCCCTGCTCGGCCAAAACCTCGTAGGTCGGGGTGAGGCCGAAGTCACGCTGCGCGAGTTGCTGTAGGAGCGACTTGTGGTTTGAGCCCATTTCCCCTGATGCGACCTTGTCGATTTCGGGGCCGAGCAGCCGTTCGACGAAAGGTCGGGCCATCTCAAGCCCGCCGTCGAGGTAGATGGCGGCCACCACCGCCTCGAACATGTCGGAGAGCACCGATTCGGGAACGGCCGGGCTCGAGGCGAGGCCCTTGCCCACGATCACAAACTCCGCCAGCCCGAGCTGCCGGGCCAGCCGACTGCAGGTTTCTCGGCTGACGACGACCGACTTGATCTTGGTCAGGTCGCCCTCGAGTGATTCGGGGAAGCGGCGAAACAGCCCTTCGCAGACCACGAATCCCAGGATGGCGTCTCCGAGAAACTCGAGTCGCTCGTTGGACGCCAGGCGATGCCTGGCGCCCGAAGCATGGGTCATCGCCGCCATCAGAAATTCTGGGCAGCGGAAGTGATGGCCGATCCGCCGCTCGCATTCGGCGACGTCGATTTCCGCCCCGGTCGCGGCCGCGGCATCCTGGCTGACCATGGCGAAAAACCCTCTCCGATCGGCCGAAACTACGGGGTTCCAGTCCGTGTTGTCAACGCGGCTGGCTCCGCGAACCAATCTGGGCCGGGCCTCGTAGAAGCAAGGCGGCGATTCCGCAGCCTCCGGGCCGACGGTCCGCTTCGCGGCAGACCGTCGGTCGTCGGGGGCATCGGCTCTCGGGCGATCGAGGCCGCTAGAATGCCGCGATTCAGCGTTTTTCCACGTTCCGAGGAGGATCCATGCGAGCTCTGAAAATCGGTGCGGGCCGGCCGGCCCGCGGGCTGTGCCTGTTGTGTGCCGCTTCCGCCCTGGCGACCGCCGCGGGGGTGATGGCTTGGAGCATGCCGTCGGTCCGAGGCGATGACTCGATGGCGACGGCCCAGGCATTGATGCACGCCAACGCCCTGTCGACCGCCTTCCGCCACGCCGCTGAGATTGCGACCCCCAGCGTGGTCGTCGTGCGGAGCGAGGTGAAGCCCCGCCGCCCACGGGGCCGCCGGCCCGAGGGGCGGGCCAATCCGTTCGAGGGCACGCCCTTTGAAGGCATGTTTCCCGAGGGCCTGCCCGAGGGGTTCGAGTTCAAGCTACCCGAGGGGCTGCCCGAGGGCCGGATTCCGGGCCGGGCCGGAGTGGGCTCGGGAGTGATCGTGTCGGATGACGGCCTGGTGATCACCAACAACCACGTGGTCGAAGGGGCCGATGAGGTGATCGTGGAACTCTCCGATGGTCGGGAGTTCAAGGCGGCCGAGATCAAGACCGATCCCGACAGCGATCTGGCCGTCGTCAAGCTTGCCGACGCCCATGGCCTGCCCGTCGCCAAGCTTGGGGATTCCGACGCCTTGTCGATCGGCGACTGGGTGATCGCGATCGGCAACCCCTTCGAACTGGAGACGACCGTGAGCGCCGGGATCATCAGCGGGAAGGGCCGGGAACTCGGCTCGATCCGCCGGGCCCAGTTTCTGCAGACCGACGCGGCGATCAATCCGGGCAACTCGGGGGGGCCGCTGGTGAACCTGGCCGGAGAGGTCGTGGGCATCAACACCGCGATCGCCTCCAATAGCGGGGGCTACCAGGGCATCGGCTTTGCGATCCCGGTGAACCTTGCCAAATGGGTCACGAGCCAGTTGATCGACAAGGGGGCCGTGGAACGGGCCTTCATCGGCGTGCAGATGGGGCCGCTCGATCGCCGGATGGCGGAGAAGCTCGGCGTGAAGGACCGCGGGGGTGTGCTGGTCAACGACGTGGTGCCCGATTCCCCGGCGGCGTCGGCCGGCGTGCAGCCGCTCGACGTGATCACCGGCTTTGATGACCAGCCGGTGACGGGAACCCGCTCGCTTCAGGAACTCGTGGAGCGGTCGGAGATTGGGCGGGGCCACACACTCACGGTCTACCGCGACGGCAAGTCGCTGACACTGAAGGTCAACGTGAAGCCGCTGCCGACCGACCTCACGGCCCGCGGGCCTGCTCGGGGGCTGTCACCCGACGCCGCTGCCGAAACCTTCTATTCGTCGGAGTTCGGGCTCGAGGTCCGTGACAAGGGCTCGGTCGCCGAGGATGCCTATGCCGACTTCGCGGGGGTGCTTGTCGATCGGGTCGACGAAGACGGTCTCGCGGCGGAGCAGAGCATCGGCCCGGGCATGCTGATCCGCAAGGTGGGGCGGACGCCGGTCGAGTCGGTCGCCGACTTCGCCGCCGCCATCGAGGGGCAGTCGGCCGAGGAGGGCCTTCTGCTCCAGATCCGCACCCCGAGCGGAAACCGCGTGGTGCTCTTGAAAAAGGACTGACCGACCAGGCAGGCTGTCGCTCCATGGCCAGCCTGGGAGTCAACATCGATCACGTCGCCACCGTCCGGCAGGCCCGCCGGACGGTGGAGCCGGATCCCGTCTGGGCGGCGGCTGCCGCCGAGCTGGGGGGTGCCGACGCGATCACCGTCCACCTCCGCGAGGACCGCCGCCACATCCAGGATCGCGATCTGGAAGTGCTCCGGCGGACCGTCCAGGTGAAGCTCAATCTCGAGTGCGCCGTCGGCCCGGAGATGATCCAGATCGCCTGCGGCACGCGGCCCGACCAGGCCACGCTCGTGCCTGAGCGGCGGGAGGAGGTGACGACCGAGGGGGGGCTCGACGTGGTTGCCCATCGAGATGCCGTCGCCGCCGCGATCGCCCGGTTGCGAGACGCGGGCATCACCACCTCGCTGTTCATCGACCCGTGCCCGAAGCAGATCGACGCGGCTGTCGCAGTCGGGGCCGATGCCGTGGAACTCCACACCGGCTGCTACGCCAATGCCGCCGCCGAGCCTGCTCGCGAGGCCAAGCTCGTGGAACTGGCCCGGGCCGGCACACTCGTGCGTCAGGCCGGCCTTGTCCTCGCGGCCGGCCATGGCCTCACCTACCGCAACGTCGTGCCGGTCGCCCGGCTCGAGGGGATGGGCGAGCTGAACATCGGCCATTCAATCGTGGCCCGGGCGATCTTCGTGGGATTTGCCGAGGCAGTGCGGGAAATGAAGCGGCTGATTGACGGCTAGGCAGCAGGGCACTCTCAGACGCGGCGGAGGCCGGCGACCATGCCGATTCGGCTGGCGGTGCACGTGGGTCCGCACAAGACCGGCAGCACGAGCGTGCAGCGGGCGTTGGTGGCGCACCGCGAGCGGCTGGCGGAAGCCGGGGTGTGGTATCCGCCCAGCCTCGAGCGGGCCGAGTTTCCCGACCAGCATGCCGACATTGCGGGCCTGCTTATCAAAGGCGGGGTGGACCAGGTGGTCGCGTGGCTCATGACCGCCCGGTCCGAGGCCGCGCAGCGGGGATGCGACACGCTCTTCCTCTCGAGCGAGAACTTCCGGGCTCCGATGATCCGGCGGCGGCTCGTAGGGGCGCTCAGGCGGTTTCGGCGACAGGCCGGAGCCGAGACCCGGCTTTTGTATGTGTGCCGCAGCCACCAGGCGCTGGCCCGATCCCAGGTGATGGCCCGCCTCGACGGCGAACTGGGCTTTTTCTTTCGCGAGCGGTACGACCTCCGCTCCTGGGCCGCCGATTTTCGGCACCAGCAGCGTCGCGAAGAGCAGTTCTTCGCCCGGCATCGCGCCCGGTTTCTCCAGCTCGAGGCGACGCCACCCGCTTCTCTGGCCTCCGAGTTGCTCCGCCTGGCCACCGATCGGGACCATGGCTTCGTCGAGACAGGCCGGGCCAACGTCACGGCCGCCCGGCTGGCGGGCCCTCCTGCCGCGATGCAGGCCTATGGCCTGCGGGTGATGCAGAAGATCATCGGGGGTGCACCCATCGTCGGCACGACCGCCGCGCGGGTCGTCTCGGCCGCTGCGACGCCGGACGATGCCACCTACCCCCGGCTGCTGACGGAATTCGAAGCCGCCGTCGCCGCCGCGATCGCTGCCGGCTTCGCCGATGCCGACGGTGAGTCGGTCTGGCAGTATCGCTGGCGGCTCGCGGGGCGGCACTTGGCCGAGATCCGGCGCCTCTGGTGACACCCTCAGGCGGCGGTGGTCGCCGCTGCCGCGGGGGCGGCCCGGCTCATCCAGGCGCTCCCCGGCTCAGCCGACCGGGGCGGCGGTCGCGTAGGAGCCGAGGCAGACCACCCGTTTGCACCGCTTTTCCAGGCTGGCGATCGCCCGCCTCACCCGGAGATCGGTGCGGTGGCCTTCGAGTTCGACGAAGAAGATGTAACCGCGATCTTCGCCCGCCAGCGGAAACGACTCGATCCAGGTGAGGTTGAGCTTCTGCCGCTTGGGGATTGCGAGCGCATCGGCAAGGCCGCCGGGGCGATGTTCGATCTCGAACATCAGCGAGGTCTTGTCTTTCCCGGTACGGCCGGCATCGGTATGGCCGATCACGGCGAACCGCGTCGTGTTTCCCGCCACGTCCTCGATCTCCTCGGCGAGGACGTCGAGTCCGTAATGGACCCCGGCCTGGCGGCTGGCGATCGCCGCCGCGTCGGATTTTTTGGCAGCCATTTCGGCGGCGGCGCTCGTGCTCGTCACCTCCACCAGCCGAGCCGACGGGAGGTGGCGAGCCAGCCAGTTGCGGCACTGGGAGAGGGCCTGGGGCCGGCTGTAGACCTCGCGGATGGCCGAGCGGTCGCAGGTCGCCAGAAGGGTGTGGTGAATCCGCAGCGGCACCTCCGCGCAGATCTTGACCGGCAGCCGCGACAGGTTGTCGAGCGTGTCGGCGATCCGGCCGTCGGTCGAGTTCTCCAGCGGCACGACGCCGTAGTGGGAGTGGCCGGCGTTCACCTCTTCGAAGGCGGCCGAGATGCTGGCGACCGGAACGAAGTCCACCGATCCGCCGAAACGGTGGAGAGCGGCGAGGTGGCTGTAGGTCCAGGCCGGGCCGAGGTGGGCCACCCGGAGGTGCTGCTCAATCGCCCGCGAGCCCGAGATCAGTTCGCGAAAGATCGCCTTGAGGCTGTCATCGGAGAGGGGCCCGGCATTGGCCGCCGCCACCCGCTCCAAGACGGTCTCCTCGCGGGATGGGTCATAGGTCTGCTGCCCGGACGACTGCTTGATGTGGCCGATCTCTCGGGCCACGCCGGCCCGATCGTTCATCAGCGCGACCAGCTCGCGGTCGATGCGATCGATCTGGCTGCGAAGCGAGGCGAGCGACGCCTTGCGCTGACTGTCAGTTTTTCGGGGAGAACCTGGCGACGGCATGGGAGCGGCCTGACGAGGCGGCCAAAATGGCAGGTCGCTCGGAACGGGCCATCGTGGCCGAGCGACGCAACACCCAAACTGTACACTCGGCGAAAAGCCCCTCAATCCGGGCGATTCTTTTGGTTTTCTGCCGGTCGCCGCCGGCTCAGGCGGCCCCGCGTCACCCTCCGCGAGGTTGGCACGGGCTTTGCATTCCTAGCCCCACGAGGTTTGGCGGCCGCCTGAAATGGCGTCGCGGGCCTGAAGGAGCAACGGTTCATCACGCTGGCCCGGAGCGTCGGGGCGGCACCTGAAACGGGAAAGGGAACGAAACCATGGCGACGAAGCAGGGCGAAAAGATCATCGGCATCGACCTGGGCACGACCAATTCGGTCGTGGCCGTGATGGAGGGCAAGGAGCCCAAGGTGATCGCGAACAAGGAAGGCAATCGCCTCACGCCGAGCGTGGTCGCCTTCAACGACAAGGGAGAGACACTCGTCGGCGACATCGCCCGGCGACAGGCGGTGACGAATCCCAAACGGACGATCTATTCGATCAAGCGGTTCATGGGCCGGCGGCACAACGAGGTGGCCACCGAGGAGAAGATGGTGCCCTACGAGGTCGTCGGCGGTCCAGACGATTACGTCAAGGTGAAGGCCGGCGATAAGGAGTTCACGCCGCCGGAGGTCTCGGCGAAGGTGCTGCGGGCCCTCAAGGAGTCGGCCGAGAGCTACCTCGGGCACAAGGTCAACAAGGCGGTGATCACCGTTCCCGCCTACTTCAACGACGCCCAGCGGCAGGCGACCAAGGATGCCGGCCAGATCGCCGGCCTCGAGGTGATGCGAATCGTCAACGAGCCGACCGCAGCGGCCCTCGCCTACGGCCTCGACAAGCAGAAGGACGAGAAGATCGTGGTGTTCGACCTCGGGGGCGGCACCTTCGACGTGTCGGTGCTCGACGTCTCGAAGGACGGCGTGTTCCAGGTGATCAGCACCAACGGCGACACCCATCTCGGCGGTGACGACTTCGATCAGGCGCTGATCAACCACGTGGCCGACCAGTTCCAGCGGGAACAGGGCATCGACCTGCGGAAGGACGCGATGGCGATGCAGCGGCTCCAGGAGGCCTGCGAGAAGGCCAAGAAGGAGCTCTCCACCGCCCAGAGCAGTGACGTCAACCTGCCCTTCATCACGGCCGACGCCTCGGGGCCGAAGCATCTCCAGATGACGATCACCCGAGCGCAGTTCGAGCAGCTCACCGACAACCTGATCGAGCGGTGCCGGGGGCCGGTGATGAAGGCTCTCGAAGACGCCAAGCTCAAGCCCTCGGAAATCGACGAGGTGGTGCTCGTCGGTGGCTCGACCCGAATTCCAAAGGTGCAAGAGCTCGTCAAGAAGATCTTCGGCAAGGAGCCCCACAAGGGCGTAAACCCGGATGAGGTCGTGGCCCTTGGGGCGGCGATCCAGGGGGGTGTTCTCGGCGGCGACGTGCAGGACGTGCTCCTGCTGGACGTCACGCCGCTTTCGCTCGGTATCGAGACCGAAGGCGGCATCTTTACCAAGCTTGTCGAGCGGAACACGACGATTCCGACCGACAAGAAACAGGTCTTCAGCACGGCGGCCGACAACCAGACGGCGGTGACGGTGAGCGTCTACCAGGGCGAGCGGCCGATGGCCCGCGACAACCGTTTACTCGGCCAATTCAACCTCGAAGGGCTTCCCCCGGCCCCCCGAGGCACGCCGCAGATCGAAGTGAAGTTTGACATCGACGCCAATGGCATCCTCAACGTCACGGCCAAGGATCTTGGCTCCAACAAGGAACAGACCGTGCGGATCGAGCAGTCGAGCGGCCTGAACGAGGCCGAGATCGAGCGGATGCGGAAGGATGCCGAGGAGCATGCCGAGGAAGACAAGCGCAAGGCACGGCTGGCCGAGGTTCGCAACCGCTCCGAGGCGCTCTGCTTCCAGACCGAGAAGCTGATCAAGGAAAACGATGCCAAGCTCTCGGCCTCCGACAAGGCTCCACTCGAGGCGGCGATCACCAAGGCCCGGGAACTGGCCAAGGGGGACGACGCCGATGCGATCCAGTCGGCCCACGACGCGCTGGAGCAGGCGGCTCACGCCCTTTCGAAGGTGCTCTACGAGCAGGCGTCCGCCGACCGCGGCGCCGCCCCGGGCGCCGAGCAAACGGCCGCCGCCGGCGACGACACGATCGACGCTGAATTCGAGGTCAAGAAGGACGGCTGACGGTTCCTCGCGATGACACGCTCCGGGGGCAGGTCGGCTGACGGCCGGCCTGCCCCCTGGCTTTTCAGGGCTGACACGACCAGGAGGTGAGTGATGGCGTTCCGCTTTGACAAATTCACGATCAAGGCCCAGGAGGCGGTCCAGGCCGCGGTGGAACTGGCGGGCAGCCGGGGGAACCCCCAGGTGACGCCGGTGCATCTGCTGCAGGCGCTCGTGGCCGAGCGGGATGGCATCGTCCGGCCGCTGCTCGACAAGATCGGAGTCGATCGGGCCCAGCTCGAGCGGATCATCGAGGCGGAACTGTCGCACCTGCCCAAGGTGTCGGGTGGAGCCCAGCCCCAGCCCGACCAGGAGCTGATCAAGGTCTTCGAGGCGGCGACCGGCGAGTCGCACACGATGAAGGATGAGTTTGTCTCGACCGATCATCTGCTGTTGGCGCTTGCCAAGACGCCATCGAAGGCGAAGAACGTGCTCCAGCTGGCGGCGGTGAGCGAAAAGGACCTGCTCGCGGGACTCCAGGCGGTCCGCGGGCAGTCACGGGTGACCGATCAGAATCCCGAGGAGAAGTTTCAGGCGCTCGAAAAATACGGGATCGACCTGACCCAGCGAGCCTCCCAAGGCAAGCTTGACCCGGTGATCGGCCGCGATTCAGAGATCCGGCGGGTGATTCAGGTGCTCTCCCGGCGGACGAAGAACAACCCCGTTTTGATCGGCGAGCCAGGGGTCGGCAAAACGGCGATTGCCGAGGGCCTGGCGCTGCGGATCGTGCAGTCGGACGTTCCCGAGACGCTCCGCGGCCGCCGGGTGGTTTCGCTTGACCTGGGCGCGCTGATCGCCGGCACGAAATACCGCGGGGAATTCGAGGACCGGCTCAAGGCGATCCTCAGGGAGGTCGAGGCCGCGGCCGGCAACGTGATCCTATTCATCGACGAGCTGCACACGGTGATCGGAGCCGGTGCCGCCGAGGGAGGCTCCGACGCCGCCAATCTGCTGAAGCCCGCCCTGGCGCGGGGCGAGCTCAGGTGCATCGGCGCTACGACGCTCGACGAGTATCGCAAGCACATCGAGAAAGACGCGGCGCTCGAGCGGCGGTTCCAGCCGGTGTTCGTCGGTGAGCCGAGCGTGGAAGACACGATCGCGATCCTCCGCGGGCTCAAGCCCCGCTACGAAGCCCACCACAAGGGCGTGAAGATCAAGGATTCGGCCCTCGTGGCCGCGGCGGAGCTCTCCCACCGCTACATCGCCGATCGGTTTCTGCCCGACAAGGCGATCGATCTGATGGACGAGGCAACCAGCCGGATCGCGATGGAGCTGCAGAGCGTGCCAAGCGAGATCGACGAGGTGCAGCGGCGGCTGGTGCAGCTCGAGCTGGCCGGCCGGCAGCTGGCCGAGGAGACCGAGGAGCATGCCAAGGACCGGCTCGTCGAAATCGAGGCTGAGTCGGCCGAGCTGCGGAAGAAACTCGCCAGCCTCAGGGAGCAATGGGAGGCGGAGAAGAGCGGGGTCGGAAGCGTGCAGGAACTGCGGCAGCAGCTCGACCAGGTGGAGCATGAATTTGAGCGGGCCGGCACCCAGATCAAGGAGCGGCAGTCGGCGGGGCAGCCGGTTGAGGAGTCGCTGTTTCAGACGCTCTATGAGCTCGACGTGAAGCGGAAACAGCTCGCCGCCCGGCTCGAACAGGAGGGGAGCGAGAAGGAGCCCCGGGCGGCGGCCGGGAAGCCGGCCAAGCGGCTGCTCCGCCGGGAGGTGGGGCCCGAAGAGATCGCGGAGGTGGTCAGCGCCTGGACTGGCATTCCAGTCACGCGGCTCGTGGAGAGCGAGCGGGCCAAACTGCTCGTGCTGGAGGAGCGGCTCCACCAAAGGGTGGTGGGCCAGGAGGAGGCGGTGGAGGCGGTCAGCGACGCGGTCCGCCGCAGCCGGGCCGGGCTCCAGGATCCCAACCGGCCGATCGGCTCGTTCCTCTTCCTCGGCCCTACGGGCGTGGGCAAGACGGAGCTCTGCAAGGCGCTGGCCGAGGTGCTCTTCGATGACGAGAACGCGATGGTGCGGATCGACATGAGCGAGTTCATGGAGAAGCACACGGTCGCTCGGCTGATCGGCGCTCCTCCGGGTTACGTCGGCTACGAGGAGGGCGGCCTGTTGACCGAGGCGGTCCGTCGCCGGCCCTATTCGGTGGTGCTGCTCGACGAGATGGAGAAGGCCCACCGCGACGTGTTCAACGTGCTGCTGCAGGTGCTCGACGACGGCCGGCTCACCGACAGCCTCGGGCACACCGTCGACTTCACCAACACGATCGTGGTGATGACGAGCAACGTGGGAAGCCAGGTGATCCAGGAAATCACCAAGGAAGGAGGCAGCGAGCAGCAAATGCGGGACGCCGTCAAAGACGCCCTCTCCGCCCGGTTCCTGCCCGAGTTCCTCAACCGGATCGACGAAACGATCATCTTCCACCCGCTCGACGAGCGGCACATCCGCCGGATCGTGCAGATCCAGGTGGACAGGCTCGTGCGGCAGTCGGCCAAGGCGGGCATCACGCTCGAGTGCAGTGAAGCCGCGCTCGACGAGATCGCCCGGCTCGGCTACGACCCCGTGTATGGCGCTCGGCCGCTCAAGCGGGTGATCCAGCAGCAGTTGCAGAACGCCCTGGCCCGTGAACTCCTGGCCGGCCACTTCCCCGAGGGAAGCACGGTGCGGGTGGACTTCGTGCAGGACGGCTTCACGTTTGCAATGAGCTGAAGCCGTCAGCAGGCATCAGCGGTTGCGGTCTTCGAGGCCCATCCGCTCGATCAGGCCGTCGCAGCCGGGAGTGAGCTTGCGGAGCTTCTCGGCCATCACCGACTTCTCGCTCGTGGTGGCCTTCTTGAGCTTGGTCTCGAACTTCGCCAGCTTCTGCCGACGATGCCGCCGCCGCTTGATCTCCTTCATCCGGTTGCTGATGCCGCCCATGGGGTCCTTTCGTGAGAGGGGTTGGGAAGAAGGCAAGATTAGGAAACGGGCCGGCCGGCGTCAAAGGCACCGTGTGGGCCCCGCTGCGGGCGGTGTAGACTTGGGAAGTCGTCCGCCCGGCCGCACCAGGCCCAGGGCGGAGCCGGACGGGTGGCAGAGCGGTTGAATGCACCGGTCTTGAAAACCGGCAGCGGCGAAAGTCGCTCGTGGGTTCGAATCCCACCCCGTCCGCCTTCGGAGCCTTCGGAATTGCAAGCGGGCTGGCTTGATCCACGAGGCTCTTGGTGCATTGCAGGCCCGATACAAGCCTTCCGGATCGCTACCCTCCCGTCGCAGGAAGCGGCGGCCGTCGATCCGGGGAACCCTTGGCGTTCCCCGCGATCGACCAAGGGGGCAAAGGCCAGGATGGCTTTGCCCAACGCCCTGCCAACCACCGCATCGAGTGTCCCGCCGCAGGAAGCGGCGGCTGTCGATCCGGGGAACCCTTGGCGTTCCCCGCGATCGACCAAGGGGCAAAGGCCAGGATGGCTTTGCCCCGTATATTCA
>JBJOHE010000216.1:0-3107 GCA_046047895.1 Planctomycetota bacterium
TAGAGTTCCTCGCGGGACTGCATCAGATCGAGCAGGCTCTCCTGCGAGCCTTCGTCGGCGATCACGGCCAGCCCCGCCTCCATCGCCTTCATCGCCAGCCCAGGAGGGTGACGGGGTAGAGCACGGCGCCGAAGCCATACCGGGCCAGATCGGGGATCGATACGAGCGGGCTCTTGCCGAACTCCGTCATGTTGGCGAGCAGGAGCGGGCCGCCGGCAAACTCCCGGCCCAGCTGCATGAACTCGTCACGGGCTGGCACCGCCTCGGGGAACAGCCAGTCGGCCCCTGCCTCCTGGTAGGCATGAAGCCGCACGAGCAGATCGTCGAGGCCGGTCACGCTGCGGGCGTCGCTGCGGGCGATGATCACCGTGCCCGGATCCCGTCGGCCGGCCGTGGCGGCGGCAATCCGCTCCCGCATCACAGCGGGCTCGATCACCTGCTTTCCGCCGAGGTGGCCACACCGCTTGCCGCCGGCTGCCGCGCCCGGCTGGTCTTCGATCTGCACCGCCGCGGCACCAGCGGCCTCGAGCAGCCGCACCGTCTCCTCCACATCGGCCGGCTCGCCGAAGCCAGTGTCGGCATCGACCACAATCGGAATCGTCGTCGCGCGGGCCAGAATCCGCGTCTGCTCCACGAGCTGGTCGCGGGTAAAGAGACCGATGTCGGGCACACCGAGGGTGCCGGCAGAGAAGGCCGCACCCGAGAGGTAGACGGCGTCGAAGCCGGCCGCTTCCACGAGCTTGGCGGCCAGGGCGAAGGGCGCCCCGACGATGCCCAGGGTTTCGGTGGCCGCCTGGTCGCGGAGGGCTGCGCCGCCACGGGCGGTGCTGGGGCCGGTGGGGGCGGGAGCGAACGCGGGGTGGGCCATTGGATCTCGGAAGCGGGTATTCTGAAGGGCCCGCCCCGAAGGCGAACGCACGCGACTGGTTATAGAAGGTGAAAAAGGTGCCAGCCACCAAATCTGGGGAACCTGCGGAATTACCCAATTTTGGTGGCTGGCACCTTTTTCTCGAGATCCTGGCGATCACGGCGGTGTTCGCAGCGGCGGGCTGCTGGCCGGTGCCCGACAGCAACGAGGCGGTCTATCTCACGAAGGCGCGGCACGCGGCCGATCCGTCGTTTGCCCAGGGGGACTTCTTTCTCGAATCGCCCGATGCCCACGGGGTCTTCTATCTCCTGATGGGCCCGCTGGCCGCCGGGCTCACGCTCGAACAGGCGGCCTGGGTGGGGCGGTGGCTCGGATGGCTCGCGGTGGCGATCGGATTTCGGCATGCGGTGCTGCCGCTGTTGCCCGGGGGCGAGAACGGCCGGGGCGGCGGCTGGCAGCGGCTGGTGGCGGCGGCGGTGTTTTCCCTGGCGCTGCGGCACACGACCGCGGCGGGGGAGTGGGTGCTCGGCGGCTGCGAGGCGAAGGTGTTTGCCTGGGCGCTCGTATTGGGCGGCCTCGGCGAATGGCTCCGAGACCGGTTCGCCTGGGCCTGGCTGCTGCTGGGCGGGGCTACCGCCCTCCATCCGATCGTTGGCGGCTGGGCGATCGTGGCCACGACCATCGCCCGTCTCTTCACGCCGCCGCTCCTGAGGCCGGTCTCAAACCTCGGCCTTGCCGGAGCCCTCGTGCTCACCGGCTGCCTTCTCGCGGCCACGGGCGTCTGGCCGGCCCTCGTCCTCAACGCCGGCGCGGATGCGGCGACGATGTCGGAGGCGGCGCGGATCTACGTCGGTGAACGGCTCACCCACCACCTGCTCCCGCGGACCTTCGCCGCCGGCCTCATCGCCCGGCACGTGCTCGCGATCATCGCCTGGTGGCTGCTCTCCCGGGCCGAGCCGGCCACGCCCGCCCGCGGCCGGCTGATCACCTTCACCCTCGCCGCCCTCGGCATCTCGCTGGTCGGCCTCGTGATTTCGGCGGTCGAGCCCTGGGCGCCGACGGTGGCCCACAGGCTGCTGCGGTATTACTGGTTTCGGCTGGGCGACGTCGCCGTGCCGTTGGCCCACGCCGCCACAGTCGCCGCGGTGCTCGGCAACGATGCCGCGATCCGCCGGATCCTGCCGCTTTCACCGCGGCTGGTGCGGGGCCTGGTCGCAGTGCTCTTGCTCGCCGACTTCGCCGCCCAGTCGGCCCACTGGCCGCTGCCCGGGCGGAGCGTCGCCGCCCGCAGCGACCAGCGGGTGATCGCCCCCGCCTGGGCCGACATCTGCGACTGGGTCAAGGAGCATGCCGAGCCCGGCGACTGCGTGCTCACGCCGCAGGGGGCTGGCAACTTCACCTGGCGGACCGGCCTCCCCGAGGTGGTCTGTTGGAAGAACAGCCCGCAGGATGCCGCCTCGCTCGTCGCCTGGCGGCAGCGGTTCATCGATTGCTATTCCCGCGATGGCTCGCTGCAAAACCGCGTGCCATCCACGGCCGATCTCGGGGCCGATCGGCTGCGGCTCGTGGCCGACCGCTACGGGGCTTCGCTCGCGATCGTGCCGCTCACGACTCCGGGCCTCGACGACCTGCCCTTCGCGAGGCTTCATGCCAACTCGCACTACGCCGTGCTGCGGCTGCAGGAGCCGGTCAGAGCGTCACGCCCAGCCGCGACGCCTGGAGGCGGATGATCCGCTCGAAGGCCGGGAAGGGGTATTTCTTGCCGCGATTGATCGCGTAGGTGTAGGCCGAGTCGACGTATTTCTCAGGAAGCCGGCCTCGCTGCACCAGGTCGGCCACCTTCTCGCAGAAGGCCACATCGCCCGGGGCCTTCACCTTAAGGCCGGTGGTCAACTGGTCGGCCAGCGGCGAGACGTCGGCGGCTCTCGCCGAGAGGCTGGCGAGCAATAGGCAGGCGAAGACAAAGCGGCGCATAGACAGCCTCCCGGGGGCCGAGACGGTCGCAGCCGGGGGAAGGCGGGTCAATGTCGAAGCGGCCGGTTTTTGGGGGGCGTCCGGGGCTTTTCTTGACGGGAGTCGCCGGGGGCCGCGGAGCCTGTCGTCCGACTCGTCCTACGGCAGGCTGGCAGCCTGGTCGGCGGTCGGGCCGATCGCCGCGCCGTCGTCGCCGTTGGCCTCAACCTGGGCCTGCACCGTCACCACGGGCACGGCGCCTTCGCCGAGGTCGGTTGCGATCTTG
>JBJOHE010000217.1:0-2610 GCA_046047895.1 Planctomycetota bacterium
CTCCCACCGCCCCGCTCATAGTCGACTACCAAGACGTGCGGTTCGCGAGCATCACCGGCGGAGACGCTGCGGGAGCGCCGGGCTTCATCATCACCTCGGTGCCGAGCAACGGCTCGTTCCATGAGCATGTCGACTATTCCCTGCCGGCCGATGCCGCCGCTGGCCTCTACGGCATCGTGCTCACGCTCGGCCCCGGCAGTCCCACGACCGCCTTCACCACGTCAGACTCGTTTCTCGTGACCTTCGTCCGCGGATCGTTCTCCGGGTATCTCGAGGGGCTCGAGGCCATGGTCGATGCCGCTTTCTCCGCCCCGACGGGAATCGTGATCGACGTGCCTGCCGGCACGCAGACCCAGGCCGAGGCCGGTTATCCGGCGATCGAAACGGCCTCGTCGGTGACGAAGACCGGGGCGGGCACGCTCGTGTTCGATGCGGCCAATAGCTATACCGGCCCGACGACCGTCTCCGACGGCACGCTGCTGGTGACCAACGCCGCCGCCCTGGCAGCCACGTCGGCCACGGTGGCTCCTGGAGCGACGCTCGCCCTGCCGGCGGCTCCGCGGCTCGTCGCCCCGATCGCCGGGCTCGCAGTCGACCAGGGGCCGGGAGGCGGGCTCGTCGACCTCGGCGGCGGCGAACTTGCGATCGCCGCCGAGGGGATTTCGGCCGACGAGCTGCGGGCCGACATCGTCGCGGGCCGCAACGGCGGTGGCTGGAACGGCAGCGTCGGCATCACATCGTCGCTCGCCGCGGCAACGACCGGCCGGGCGGTGGGCTACGTGATCGCGGCCGACGGCTCCGCGCGGGTCTCCTTCGCGGCACCGGGCGATGTCGACCTCACCGGCCAGGTCAACGTGTTCGACCTCGTGACGATCAACGGCTCCGGCACCTACGGCACCGGGGCTGCAAGTGTCTGGAGCAAGGGCGACTTCACCTACGACGGGGTGACGAACGTGTTTGATCTGGTGGCCGTCAACACGGCGGGTGTCTACGGGCAGGGAGGATATTTCCCCGCGGCAGCCGCAGTCGGAAGCCCGGCGGCGGTGCCTGAGCCGGGGGCGGGGCTGCTCCCCCTGGCAGCCTTGGCAGCGGCCGGCCTGGCCGGCGGTCTCCGGCGGCGGTGAAGGCGGGCCATCTCGCTCTCGCAACTCAGTTGCAGAACCACGGCGGCCCGGGTATCCTCCTGCAACACGATCGCATTTCCGGCCGATCGGCTGCCTGCACCTAGGAGTCTCCTCGTCATGCCATCGCTTCGCACCACCACCATTCGCTCGATCTTCGCCCCCTGCGGCCTGCTGCCTGCCGGGGTCGCCGCATGGCTCGCGCTCGCCCCGGCCGCGGAGGCGTTCGACAACGTCTGGTCCCTGGATCACGGTGACATCGGCGTGGCCTACGACCCGGCCGATCCGGCAGCCTTCGAGATGGAAGTGCACGTCGAACAGGGGGGCGTCGTGAACGGAGTGGCGATCACCGATCCTGATGGCCAGGCCTTCGAGCCGGGCGAGATCGCCATCGAGGTACCAGCCACGGCCAACCTCCAGCGGATCAACAACCCCACCGGCTTCTGGACGGGCCTGCCCACGGGCTACAACTTCACTGGCTCCCAATACGATGCCCTCGGCGTGCCGGTCGGAGCCAATCTCTGGGTGCTGTCGCCGACGGGAGCCGACGCCGACCATTACGCCACGCCGTTCCTCGGCTGGGCCACGGAGGAAGGGTTCGACGGGGAGAACTTCGGGAACATCACGTTCACGCCCGTCTCGTTTTCCGCGCCCGCCGGAGCCACGATGGCGATCTACTCGGGCAACACCCAGGAGTGGGTGCTCCAGGCCGGTGACACGACGTTCGTGGGAGACTCGTTCAGCGTGCCCGCGGAGGGCCACGTCCACCGGACGGTGTTCTTCACAGAGCCCGGGCTTTACGAGGTTGGCATCCAAGCCGCAGGGCTCAACGGAGCCACGTCGGTGAGCGGCTCTGCGGTCTACAGCTTCCAGGTGGTGCCGGAGCCGGCCACGCCCGCGGCCCTGGCCGCCGCGGCCACCGGCCTGGCGGCCGGCGGGTGGCGGCTCAGGCGGCCCCGCCGGCAGACGGGCGGCTAAACCGGCTTTCGCGAAGGCGGCCTGTTAGGGCTGGGCCGGCAGTGCGGTTCTCACAGGAGAAGTTGAAGACCGTCCTTCGCCTGAGGTCGCCGCATGATCGCCGCAGCCCCCGCTCGCCCTTCGCGTTCTCGTCGGCCTGGGTCCAAGAAAAAGCCCTCGGCGATTCTCTCGGCCGCGGATCGGGCCGCCCGGCTGGCGGAACTCCGTGGCCGTCGTGCTACGCTCTTCTCCCGCGTGATCGACTACATCCCCTGCCGGGAGTTCCTGAAGGCTTGTGCAGTGCGGCTGGCGACAGAGCCGCCTGCGGCCGCCAGTGAGCCACTCACCCGCTCCGAACCTCCCCCGGCAGCCGACCGGGGCACACCCTACATCGCCAGTCTTTACCAGACCCGGCTGCTGACCAAGGATGAAGAGCAGTTTTATTTCCGACGGATGAACTGGCTGAAGTTCAAGGCAGCCACCCTCCGCGGCCGGCTCGATCCACGCCGGGCGAGCCGGCGGCAGATCGAGC
>JBJOHE010000218.1:0-2882 GCA_046047895.1 Planctomycetota bacterium
GCTCCCCACGCTCTCGCTGGTGGCAAACGAGTTTTCACACGTCGATGCCGAACGGCTGGTGGGGAAGGATCCGGTGACGCGGATCGTCGACCTGGTAGGCGCCGTGGCCTCGAAGGCCGTCGACGGGATTCTGGCGGGCAGCCTGCTCGACGACGCCTGGAATCACCTCAACGCTGAAGTGGCCGCCCACTTCCTCGACCGCTACCGCGACCAGCTTCGCGGCTAGCGGCCATTCGAGTCCTGGCCCAGAGCATTCATGATTTGGGTTCTTCCGGGCCCTCCGTGGGTCGGAGGGGTTGCCCGTGCCAATCGAGCGGCGTAGGAAACCGAGCGGAGCCACGACGGCGGAGCGAGGTTTCCTTCGAGAGAGCGGAGGGCAGGATGCCCGAAGCGAACGCCCGGCGAGATGGCATGGGCAATCCCGGTCACTTCGCGTCTACCCACGAAAAACCCAGATGGGCCATGATTTGAGGGTCTCTCGACCCGGGCCGGGGCTGCCGGCATCCTCTCGCTGGACGCTCACTGCGGCCCTCCAGGCCTCCCCCGGTTAATCTGGTCGTGACGCTGCGGTTTCAGCGGTATATAATCGTTTCAAGCGCTTGTTTGAAACGGGCGTAGGAAATCGCGATGATCCGGCAAAACCAAGAAAAAGATCCGCTTCAGGTTCCCGCGGGCGACGCCAAAGACCGGCTGCTCCTGGCCGCCGGACGGGAGTTTGCCGAGAAGGGGTATGAGGCCGCCACCGTGCGGGATATCTGCCTCGCGGCCGGCGTCAATGTGGCGGCGGTCAACTACTACTTCGGCGACAAGCACCGGCTCTACATCGAGAGCGTGAAGCATGCCCACCGCGAGCGGGTGAGGCAGGTGCCGGAGCCCGATTGGCCGCCCGGCACCTCTGCAGCCCGAAAGCTCCGCGACTTCATCGGCAACATGCTCGAGCGGATGCTGGGCCTCGGCCAGCCGCCCTGGCAGGTGCGCTTGATGCTTCGCGAGGTACTCCAGCCGACCGAGGCCTGCCGGGAACTCGTGGAGGATTATTTCCGGCCGCACTTTGAATTGCTCGTCGCCATCCTCGGCGAGCTCACCGGTCACGCTCTCCCGGATGCCCAACTGCGACGCGTCGCCCTGAGCGTGATCGGCCAGTGTTTCCTCTATCGGGCCGCGGGAGACGTCGTCGGCATGCTCGTGCCCGTCGACGAACTTGCCTCCTCGCACATGCCCGCGCACCTGGCCGACCACATCACCGCCTTCACGCTGGCGGCGGTCGGGGCCGGGCCCTCGCTCACAGCCGCGGCTGGTCATCGCCGCAGCCCCTCCTCGGAGCCCGCGTCTTCATGAATGTCGTCCGCGAAATCGTTCGCTGGTTGACGCCCCTTGCCATCCTCGGTGCGGGGGTGGCCGGTTTTATGCTGTTGGGCCGGCAGCCGCCTCCGGAACGCAAGCAGCAGGAGGCGGCGACCGCGGCCCTCGTGCAGGCGACCGGGGCCGTCCGGGAGACCGGCGGCCTGACGCTCGAACTCGATGGCGTGGTGGTGCCGCTCCGGGAGGTGACCCTTGCCGCTGAAGTGCCGGGCCGGGTGCTCCACAAGGCCGAGGCCTGCAGGGCCGGGCGATCGGTCACGAAGGGCACGCTGCTCTTCGAGATCGATCCCCGCGACTATCAGCTCGACGTCGCGAGGCTCGAGCGGGAACTGACCCAGGCCGGCCTGGCGATTGAAGAACTCGGCGAGGAGATGCTCCAAAACGCGACGGCGATCGACCTGGCCGGACGGCAGGTGGAACTCGCCCGCCGCGAGGTGAAGCGGCTCGAGGGGCTGAAGTCGAACCGGATCGTGACCGAGTCGGAACACGACCGGGCCATCCGCGACGAGCTTGGCGCGGCCGCCACGCTGACCGGGCTCCAGGGGCAGGCCCGGATGCTCACCAAGCGGAAGAGCCGGCTCGAGGAGGCGCAGGCGCTCGCCGCCACCATGCTGGAGAAGGCCAAGCTTGACCTTTCGCGAACCAGGATCGTGTCGCCCACCGACGGCGTGGTGGTGGAGGAACACGTGGAGCAGGATTCCTACGTGGCCAAGGGCAACCCGCTGGTCACGATCGAAGACACCAGCGCAGCGGAAGTCCGCACCAGCCTCCAGATGGACGAGGTGGCTCGCGTCTGGCGGGGAGCCAGCCCCGAAGCCGCCGCGGGGGCGGCCCATGATCTTCCCGACACGCCCGCCAGCGTGGTCTTCACCCTGGGCGACCGGCAGTTTGAGTGGGCCGGGGTGCTGTCGCGGCAGGAGGGGAGCGGCCTCGATGAACGAACCCGAACCCTTCCTTGCCGGGTGATCGTGGCCGAGCCGACCGCGGTTCGGGCCCTCGACCGCTACGGCATGCCGCTCGACGAGCGGCCGCTCGGAGCGCCCCGCTCCCTCCTCCGCGGCATGTTTGTGGAGGTTCGGGTGCATGTGGACGCCCCCGGCGAACTCGTGGCGATCCCTGAGGAGGCCCGGAGGCCGAGTGGTGAGGTCTGGGTGATTCGCGACGGCCGGCTGGTGATCCTCCATCCACGGCCGATCCAGGTGGCGGAAGGCAAGGCCGTGTTCGAGAGCGGGCCGGAGGGCCTCGTGCCGGGTGACCGGGTGATCACCAGCCAACTGACGCATCCGCGGCCCGGGATGGCCGTGGCCGAGGCTGCCGCGGTCGAGAGCCCGGCCTCCGCCGGAACCGGCGAGGGGAGGGATGACACATGAGAAGCGTCATCTCCTGGACGATCCGCAACATGCCGGCGATGAATTCGCTGATGGTGGCGGTGCTGCTCGTGGGGGCGATGGCCTTCGCCAGCATGCGGCGGGAGGTGTTTCCCGAGTTCGACCTCGAGATCGTGCTCGTCACGGTTCCCT
>JBJOHE010000219.1:0-2636 GCA_046047895.1 Planctomycetota bacterium
GAGGAGATCGCCTCCCATGCCGAGCGACACCCCGACTGGCTCGACCGCTGCGGCGGCTGAGACCCTGGCGGCGGGGTCGGGCGTGCCCCCAGCCGCCGCCCGTCCGCTGCGGACGCTCTCGATCGTGATCCCGGCCCGCGACGAGGAGGGCTGCATCGAGTCGACCGTCGAGCATCTCCATCTCGAACTCCGGATGCAGGACATCCCCCACGAGATCGTCGTGGTCGATGATGGCTCGACCGATGCCACCTGGGAGATCCTCCAGCGGGTGGCCGAGCGGATCCCGGAGCTCGCCCCGGTGCAGAATCCCGGGCCGCACGGCTTCGGCCGGGCGATCCAATGGGGCCTGGCCGCCTTCACCGGTGACGCGGTGGTGATCATGATGGCCGACGAGAGCGACGATTGCCGCGATGTCGTCCGCTACTGGCGGAAGCTCGAGGAGGGCTGGGACTGCGTCTTCGGCAGCCGGTTCTCCAAGGGGGGTGGGGTGATCGACTATCCGCGGGTGAAGCTGTTTCTGAACCGGCTGGCCAACTGGTTCGTGAAGGTCTTGTTTCGGATCCGGCTCAACGACACCACGAACGCCTTCAAGGCCTACCGCCGCGAGGTGATCGAGGGCTGCATGCCGATCCTCTCACCCCACTTCAACATCACCGTCGAACTGCCGCTCAAGGCGATCGTGCGGGGCTATTCCTGGACGGTGATCCCGATCACCTGGCGGAATCGCCGCACCGGGATCGCCAAACTCAAGATCCGGGAAATGGGCAGCCGCTACTTCTTCATCGTGGCCTACGTGTGGCTGGAGAAGTACTTCAGCCGGGGAGACTACCGCCGCCCCAGCCCACCCCCGGCGGCTGGGGCCACGGGCTCGTGAGCGTTTCGTGAATCATCGCCGAGCCGGTAGCCCACCGTGACCGGGAGGCTCGGGGGTCGGCGAACGCTCGCGGAGCATGGGGGCGTATCCTCGCCCCGCGACGCGACTTTTGCCGCCGCCGAGCCGGTGCGCATCCTGAACCGATCCGATCAAAACCGCTCTCGGCACGCGGTGCGGTGACGTGGCAAGATAGCGATCCTGGCGGCGGCATGAGGCCGGCGGGGAATCGACAGGAGCAGTCCAGAGGCACGTTCTATGACCACCCGCAAAGGCATCATCTTGGCCGGCGGCAGCGGCACACGGCTCCACCCGGCCACGCTCGCGATCTCGAAGCAGCTGCTGCCGGTCTACGACAAGCCGATGGTGTATTACCCGCTGAGCGTGTTGTTGCTCGCGGGCATCCGCGAGATCCTCGTGATCTCCACGCCCCAGGACACGCCCCGGTTTCGCGATCTGCTCGGCGACGGGTCGCGGTGGGGCGTGCGGATCGACTACGCCGTCCAGCCCAAGCCCGAGGGACTGGCTCAGGCCTTCCTGATTGGCGAAGCATTTCTCGCCGGTGGGCCGGCGGCGCTCGTGCTCGGCGACAACATCTTCTATGGCCACGACCTGGCCCAGCGGCTCCAGGCGGCGGCGACCCGGCCCACGGGCGCGACCGTGTTCGCCTATCCGGTGGCCGACCCGGAGCGGTATGGCGTGGTCGAGTTCGACAAGGCGGGCAAAGCCGTATCGATCGAGGAGAAGCCGGCCAAGCCCCGCAGCCGGTATGCCGTGACAGGACTGTATTTCTATCCGGCCGACGTCGTTGAGGTGGCCCGCTCGATTCGGCCCTCGGCCCGTGGCGAGCTCGAGATCACCGACGTCAACCGGATCTATCTCCAGCGGGGCGACCTGGCCGTGGAGCATCTCGGCCGGGGCGACGCCTGGCTCGACACCGGCACGCACGACAGCCTGATCGAGGCGGCGCAATTCATCCAATCGCTCGAGAAGCGGCAGGGGCTCAAGATCTGCTGCCCGGAGGAGATCGCCTGGCGAAACGGCTGGATCGACGACGACTCGCTCGAGGCGCTGGCGAAGCCGCTCGCCAAGAGCGGCTATGGTGAGTATCTCCTGGAACTCAAGGCCGAAGGACGCTTCGCATGAAAATCACCGCCACGACCATTCCCGGCGTGCTCGTGATCGAGCCGCGGGTGTTTGCCGATGACCGGGGAGCCTTCTTCGAGAGCTACAACTCGCGGGCCTTCGCCGAAGCGGTCGGCAGTCCGGTCGAGTTCGTGCAAGACAACCAGAGCACGAGCCGGCGGCACGTCCTCAGGGGACTGCACTTTCAGGAGCCGCACGCTCAGGGAAAGCTCGTCCGAGCGCTGGCCGGCACGATCTACGACGTAGCGGCCGACATCCGGCCCGACTCGCCGACCTACGGCACCTGGGTGGGCGTGGAGCTTTCGGCCGAGAACCACAAGCAGCTCTGGGTGCCGGAGGGGTTGGCCCACGGTTTTCTGGTGCTCTCGGAGACAGCCGAGGTGCTCTACAAGACGACCGACTTCTACGCGCCCGGCTGCGAGAAGTGCATCCGCTGGGACGACCCGCGGCTGGCGATCGCCTGGCCGCTCACGGCCGAGCCATTGCTCTCCCCGCGAGATGCGGCAGCCCCCTTCTGGGAACCGGCCGACTAGAACGTATTCGGCCTGCGTGGAGCACCGGCTTCCTCGCTTCGACCCCGGGCCACTGCCATGTCTTACCGCGGCCTCTTCATTCTCGG
>JBJOHE010000220.1:0-11342 GCA_046047895.1 Planctomycetota bacterium
GGAATCGTGCGGGCGACGGCCCAGCCGACGGGCTGCTCGTTGCAGAACACGGTCCAGGCGACCGGCCGGAATTGATTGTCGGTCGCGTAGAGCGACTGGTAGCCCGGGGGGGCGCCCGGACGCCACGCAGGGATCACCTTTGCCAGCAGCAGCCAGCCCATGGTGACGGACCAGAAGCCGACCACGACGGGGGTAAAAAACGGCCGAGCGAGCATCTGGCCGGCGTCCCGGAGAATTCCGGCCATGAATCGAGCCGGTTCATAGCCAATTGTACGATTTCGCCGGCGGCGGGAGAATCGGCTCCGAGGATCGCTCGCGAGAATCTCATGGCGGCGGCAATTGCCAAACGGGGGGGTGCGGCGTAAACTCCGGTCCCGGGCGGGAAGACGGTCAGGGATCTTCGGCTGCAGTTTCGTCCTGGAATCTGTGAGGCTCGTGTATGTCCCGAGACGTGTACTACCACCAGCACTGCCCCGTCTGTGGCCGGCTGCTGCAGATTCGCGTAAACCTTCTGGGGCAGCGTGTGTATTGTCAGCACTGCGGCGGGGGGTTTCGGGCCCTCGACGAGCAGATGCAGCTGGGCAGCGGCGAGCCGTCGCGGTCGGCGGCGGATCGAGCCGACGAGCTCTTGCGTCAGGCGGCGCTGATGCTTGAACAGAGCGACTGCGAGCAACAGGTCGGCTGACCAGCCCACCGTGGCCAGCGACGCCCGTCGACGATCTCCTTACGTCGGCGGAAAGTCGGGGCCGAAGCCTGCCAGGGCGCCCAGTCGGTGCCAGTAGTCGGGAAAGGTCTTGCCGACGCAGCCGGGATCTTCGATCTCCACCCCGGCGACCCGGAGGCCGGCGAGCGAGAGGCTCATCGCCATCCGGTGGTCGTCGTAGGTGGCGAGGCGAGCTGCCGCGAGCGACCCTCCGCCGGCGGGCCAGACGGTGAGGCCGTCTTCCCGCTCCTCCACGTCGGCTCCCAGCCGGCGGAGTTCCCGCACGAGGTCGCTAATCCGGTCGGTCTCCTTGTCACGAACATGGGCGACGTTGCGGATGGCGGTCGGCCCCTCGGCGAACAGGGCGACCACCGCCAGGGTCGGGACGGTGTCGCTGATCGCGTTCATGTCGATCTCGACTCCACGGGCGGCCCGGCCCGAGACCGTCACAGCGTCGGCCTCCCAGGTCACGTCGCAGCCCATCCTGGCCAGGGCATCACAGAAGCCGACGTCGCCCTGGAGGCTGTCGCGGCTCAGGCCCTCGATTCGCACCTCTCCTCCGGTGATCGCCGCGGCCGCCGTGAAGTAGCTTGCGGCCGAAGCGTCGGGCTCGATGGCATACTCCCGGCCTTGATAGCCGGTCGGAGGAATGTGCCAGTGCCGCTCATCCGGGGCGGTGCAGCGGCCGCCGAAGGCCTCGATCACCCGCCGCGTCATCTCGAGATAGGGCAGCGACACCAGCCGCCCTTCAAATTCGAGATCCAATCCGCGGGGCATGCAGGGGCCGGCCAAGGCCAGGCCGCTGGCAAATTGGCTGGAGGTGCCTCCCCGAACCCGAGCCTCGCCTCCCTCGATTCCCGTGGCGTGAATCAGCACGGGCGGGCAGTCGCCCGGGCTCTCCGCGACCGCGTCGATGCCGAGTTCTCGAAGCGCCGCGAGCAGGTCACCGATCGGCCGCTTTCGCATCCGTGGTGTGCCGTCGAGCCGGAAGGTTCCCCGGCCCAGGCCGCACACGGCCGACAGGAAACGCATCGTCGTGCCGCTGGCCGCGCAATCCAGCGTGGCTTCCGCCACAGGGATGCTTCCGCCCATGCCCGTCACCCGAACGACGCCGGCGGACCAGTCGGCCGCGATCCCGGCCCCGAGCCGAGCCAGCCCCGCCGCCATCACGCGGGTGTCTTCGCTGTCGAGCACCCCGGTCAGCGTGCTGTCGCCGTGGGCCAGAGCCGCGCAGACGAATGCCCGGTTGGTGATGCTCTTCGATCCGGGTGGTCGGATGCTGCCGGTGACCGGCGCGGTCACCTGGGGAATGCGAATGAGATCGGGCATCTGGCCGCCGAGGCGTCCGCATTGCGATGCGTCACGGGCCGCAGCGGACGGTCGCACCCGGAACCCCGAAGTCGCTCACCTGCTCCGTCGGTGGCGGCAGTGTAGCCACCGATCGCAGCCGTAGTCCATGGCCGGAGGCGACGGGAACCCTGCCAGGCAAGGCCCGACGCTGGCCCACGAGAGGTTCAGGCCCGGCGACGCCAGGCCGTCACTTCGGCGACCGAGTGCTGGTGCTTACGGGCCGTTTCGCGGATCACGAAGGGGATGTCCTGACGGTGCACGAGTTCGAAGCCGGCTTCCAGCGTCCGCGCGAGGCCGGCAAAGGTCGTCAGCGGCTCGCCATGTTCCCGCCGGCCGCCCAGCCACTTTTCCCGTGGCGTGTATTCGGGAAGCCAGGTGTAGGGCGAGGTGATGACCAGCAGGCCGCCGGCCACGACCCGCTCCTGGATGTCGGCGAGGAACAGGGCGGGCTCGTAGAGCCGGTCGATCAGGTTGCCGGCGAACACCAGGTCGTAGTCGGTGTAGATCGGTTTGAGGTTGCAGGCATCCCCCTGCATGAACACCGCCCGCGGCCCCGCCTCGACCAGCCCGAGCCGGGCTAGCGACACGGCGCGGTTGACCGTGAGGTCTCCCTCCGTGGGGATCTCGTAGAGCACCTCGCCCCCTTCTTGGAGCCGCACTCCCGACTGGATGAACCGGGCCGAGAAGTCGATCGCGTCCACGTGGGCGAAATGCCGGGCGAACTCAAATGCCGAGCGGCCCACCGAGCACCCGATGTCGAGGCACCGGCGGCGGCGGTCCGTCGGCACCAGCGGCATCACCGCCTCGACGCAGGCCCGAGGAAAGTTGGGCACGCCGAAGGGGAGCGGCCCACCCGCGGGCAACGGATCCGTTCCGCCCGTGGCCGCGTCGCCGTAGTGAAACTCAAGGTATTGGGTGACGAGGCTGTCGGTCTCATAGAGCCGAGAGCCTGCTGTGACCGCCTCATTTCCGGGCTGCTCCACGATCGTGCGGAACCCGGCATGCTGGAAGAAGTGACGCCGGAAGGCGTAGCGGGCGGAGGCCAGGGCCTCGTTGCCGGTCGAGATCCAGGAGCCGCCCATGATCAGGTTGTGGCGGCCGTCGAAGGTGGGAACGGAAAAGTCGTCGTAGAGCGGGTGCACCTCGAAGCCGGGAAAAGGCATGATCGGCGTGCGTGTCCACTGCCAGACGTTCCCCACCACGTCGCAGAACGCTCCCTGGGGGAAGGCCGTCACGGGACAGGAGGAGGCGAACTTCTCCAAATTGATGTTGCCCGGAGCTTCCCGCCAGGTCGCCTGGTCGAACTCGAGCCGATCGGCTGAGGCGGCCATGGCCTCTTCCCTGACTGCATGCCAGTGGGCCTCCGTCGGCAGGAGCACGTTCTCTCCCGTCTGCTTCGCCAGCCAGGCGCAGTAGGCCTCGGCCTCGAGGCAGTTCACCTCGACCGGCCAGTCGAGGGGCAGGGGAATCTCCTCGAGTAGATTCCGCTGGCGAAACGAGTCGCCGTCGGGAATCCAGAACCGTGGGTGTCGGGCCTGGGTGTAGCCGAGCCAGCCCTTGCCCTCTTCGGTCCAGAGCGATTCATCGGCATAGCCGCCAGCCCTGACAAATGCGAGAAACTCGGCGTTTGAGACGAGCCGTCGGCCGGCCCGGAAGTCGGGGAGAACGACCGTGTCGGATCCATACTCATTGTCCCAGCCGTAGGTGCGATCCGTTGGCGGCTTGCCGAGATGCACCGTGCGGCCAGCCACGGGAATCCACTCGTTGGCCGGCGGCTCACCGGCGGCGGTGCAGGTTTTCCAGAGATGCAGCTCTTCGGGGGTGAGGTCCGCGGACTGGCGCAGGGATTCAAGCGGCATCATCCGCATGATCACGCTCGAGGTCTCGAGGTGGATCCGTTCGTGCTCGATGCCCATCAGGACCACCCAGGCCGGCGAGTTCCAGCCGATCGGCAGGTCGAGGGGCATCGTCTGGATGAAGTCGTCGACGAGTTCCCGCACCTTCAGCCGATACTCCCGCACGGCCTCCACCGAGGGCCAATCGTAGTGGGCCGTGTTGAGGTCGTCCCACGACATCTCATCCACGCCGACCGCCATCATCGCTTCGAGCCCGGCATCGAGGCGACCGGGAATGAAGCGGCCGGCCGTCAGTTTGTTGACGTAGACGACCGCCGGATGGGCGAAGTAGAAGATCAGCGGATGCCGCAGCGGTTCATGACGCTCATAGTAGGCGGCGTCGTCCTTGATCAGGGCGAACAGGCGGTCGTAGATCTCGCAGGTTTGGTGGAAATACCGCCGCACGGCCTCCCGCTTGGCCGCGACGGGATCAGCCGCGCCGGGAGCGGCGTCGAGCAGCAGGGTGTGGGTGGGAGAGACGGGCTGGGAAAGCTCGGCGAACGGCGAGGCGGCCGGAGCCGAAGCCCGGCCGGTGGCTGTCGAATGCATGCGGAAATCCGTGCGAAGAATCAGGTGGAAAGAAACGACGCGACTTTAGCATAGGCGGCGAGTCCCGGCAGCCAATCCGAGGGGATCGCCGCCGCGCCGCCAAGGAGGCTCCCCACCACCGCTCCGCGGTGGCAATTGTCGCCGCCACAGCGGGCGTTGGCGATCACGCCGGCGGCGAAGTCATCGGCGTGCCGCCAGGCCAGCGCCAGCGCCGCGGGAAACGCCTCGTCGATGTAGCAGGCGCTCGAAAGCGTGCCCCCCACGAGCTGCCTGTCGGTCAGCCGCTCCCAGGCCCCGAGCTTCGCCCGCGAGACATGATCGCTGCCGTGCTCCAGGATCGCCTCGCGGAGGATCGCCGCAGCCTCAGCCGGAGGGCGGGCGGGGGCGTCGGGCCGGGGCAGTGTTGTAACGAGGACCTTCACGAGCACGTCGGCCGCCTCCAGCACGTCGGGATCCTTGTGGGTGAGGCTCACATGCAGCCGCACGATCTGCCGCAGGTCATGGTGCCAGGGGCCGACCGCGGCCACGAGTGCCGGGACGGTCGCCAGGCCACCGATGTGGATGTCCCGAACCCCGCAATTGATCGGCTTGCGGCCGGCGGCCAGGTTCGTGAAGAAGTGGCGGTGATACTCCTCGACATAGGTGTCGCGGTGCCAGCCGGGCTGGAGCATCAGGCTCACGTAGCGATCGAGCCACCGTTGCGGGTCGTAGCAGCCATCGCGTCGGACCAACAGAAAGAGTTCCGTGGCCAGCCGGGCATTGAGCGTGTTCTCGCCGGGTGCCAGAAACTGGTGGTAATGGATGCCCCGCTGTCCCCAGAAGGCGGCCTGTTCTCGGAGGATGTCGAACTCCGGGCTCGGCGGCGACCAGTGGCTTCGCCAGAGGATGCTGCCGGAGTGCGGATTCCGCGGGGCGAGATAGGGACTGCCAGCCCCGGGGGCCGCGGCTCGGGCGGCCAATTCCGGATACTCCCGATCGAGCGCGGCCTGGTCGTAATACCAATGGACGGGCATTGCGACCGCATCGGCCACGAGGGCCCCGAGCAAGCACTGGAGGGCCGGATCACCGGCTGGGCTGCTGGGCAGGGATGCTTCGGCAGACGGGCAGGGTGTGGTCATGGGGTCGAGGGCTCCTCACGGGGCGAGGGTGAGCTTGAGAAAGGCCTGAACCCGCGGCTCGGCCTGCCGGTCGAAGAAGTCGGCTGCCGCGGCGAGGACGGGCACGCGGCCCTCGGCCACGAAGGCGATCTCGTCGGCCACGCGGCGGGCGAAGGCCATCTCGTGGGTGACGAGCACGAACTGCGTCCCTTCTTCCCGCACCTCCTCGATCATCGCCAGCACTTCAGCCCGCATCTCTGGGTCGAGGGCGGAGGTCGGCTCATCGAGAAACAGCCGCCGGGGCCGGGTGACCAGGGCCCGGAGGATCGCGATCCGTTGCTTCTGGCCACCGGAGAGTTCGCCGGGCCGCTTGTGGACATGGGCCGCAAGCTGAAACCGCTCGAGCGGTTCCCGCACCCGCTCTCGGGCCGCCTGCTCCGTCAGGCCGTGCACCTGAACCAGCGGGAGAATCAGGTTTTCCATGGCGGTGAGATGGGGGAACAGGTTGTATGCCTGAAAGACCGTGCCGACGGTCCGGCGATAACTCCGCAGGGATCGCTCGTCTCGCGGCAGTGGCTGGCCGTCGAAGGCCACCGAACCCGAGGTGGGCACGTCGAGGCCGGCCAGGATTCGCAGCAGCGTCGACTTGCCGCCGCCGGATGGGCCGACCAGGACGAGCGTCGAGATCTCCCCGGTGGCCAGCGCCAGCCCGTCGAGCACCGTGGCCGGCTTCCCCGGCCGGCCGGCCGCTGTCCGCGCCGGAAACTGCTGCACGAGATCCTGGATGACGAGATTCATGGCGGGAACAAAGCTCAGGCCGACTCGTAGCGGAACCGGTGTTCGAGCCAGCGGGCGAGCGCTGAAAGCGGAAGGGTCAGTAGGAGATAGCCCGCGGCCAGCGGCAGGTAGCTCTCGAGCGTGGAGTAGGTGAACGAATTGACCTCCTGGGCGTTGAGCGTGAACTCGGAGATCGCGATCACCGACAGCAGCGATGAATCCTTGACGAGCGACACGAGCTGTCCGGCCACCGACGGCAGCACCAGCCGCACCGCCTGCGGCACCACCACGAGCCTGAGCGTCTGCCAGGGCGTGAGCCCGATCGCCCGACAGCTGTCGATTTGCGCCCGGGGAATTGCGTCGAGCCCACCGCGGAAGATCTCCGCCATGTAGGCGCCGCTGAACAGCGACAGGAGGATCACGCCGGCCGCGTAGCGATTCTCGAGCCCGACGGCGGTGGCAACCACGTAGAAGCCAATCAGCAGCTGCACGAGCAGGGGCGTGCCGCGGATCAGCTCCACATAGACCCGCGCCGTCGCCTCGCCGAGCATGTTGCCCGATCGGAGCAGCATCGCCGCGACAGCCCCGACGAGCGTGCTGCCGACGAGCGCCGCCAGGCTGATGCCCACCGTCACGAGCCAGCCCTGGAGGAACTTCTGCCGGTACTCCCAGACGCCGGCCCAATTCCATTCGTAGTCGACCCGCGCCACCGCTCCCCAGAGGGCGAGGCCGACCAGACCGATGACGAGCAGATACGCGAACCAGCGGGACATGCCGAGAGCGTACCAGGCCCGGGTATCGAGTGTTGGGGACGTCGACTGGGAGGGGCCGAAGCGGCGCCTCCTGTGAGGTCGGGGATGCCCGCATCCCTTCGCCGGACGTTCGCTTCGGGCATCCTGCCCTTCGCTCACTCCGAGAGAACATCGCTTCGCCATCCTGGCTTCGCTTGTTCTCTAGGCCGTCTCAGGGACACGGGCATCCCCGACGGAACGCTTAGTTTGAGTTGACCAAGCGAATCCCATTGTGAGGGGTGCACTGATGGAGACTTAGAACACGAAGGGGATCTCGTGCTTCGTGAAGAAGGCTTTCTCTTCAGGCAGGAACTCGTCGCCGAGCTTGTCGAAGCCGCCGGCGGCGCGAAACTCTTCGAGGAAGGCGTTGATCGAGCTGCGGAACGCGTCGTCGCCGCGGCGGAGGCCGACGGCCCAGGTCTCTTCGCGAAAGGGGCGGAGCAGGGGGCGGGTGGTGTCGGGATGGCGGACGTGGCTCCGATAGACGGAGAGGGAATCGTAGATGAAGGCGTCGGCCCGCCCCTGAGCCACCTCCATCACCGCGGCTGATTCCTTGTCGAGCACGAGCACGCGGGCCCGCTTCAGCTGCTGTGAGGCGTAATGGTGGCCCGTCGTGCCTTTCTTGACGGCGACGGTGCGGCCCGGCTGATCGAGGTCGGCCGCCGACTCAACCGGCGAAGCCGTTCCGACCAGCAGCGCGAGCCCGGTGCGGAGGTAGGGCTCGGAGAAGGCGATCGATCGGGCCCGCTCGGGCGTCGCGGTCATCGAGGAGATGATGCAGTCGATCTTCTTGGTCTTGAGGGCGGGAATCAGGCCGTCGAAGGCGATGTTCTCAATCACCAGGTCGCGGCCGAGGTGTGCGGCGAGCGCTTTGGCCAGCCTCACGCTCACGCCGGTGGGCCGCCCCTGCTGGTCGGTCATCTCGAACGGCGGGTAGGAAAGCTCCATGCCGACCCGGAGGGGCTCGGCGGCCGTCACCGGACAGGCGGCCTGGATGCCGGCCAGGCCGAGCACGAGAAGGGCGACGAGAACTCGGGAAACGGACATGGCGAGACGCTCCATGAGGGCTGCGGAATTCGCTGCTCCCCTCACCTTACCCCAGGGGCGGCCCGGCGACGGCACGACCGCGGCCCGCTATGCTCTCTGGCCGGGGAACGAGATGGCCGGGCTGCGGCCGAGCATCACCCCGTTCCGTCGGCGTCATCCTGTTTCCGTTTGTTTTTCATGCCAATCGTCTACGAGGCCCGTCATGCCCGTTTCCCGTCGCACGCTCCTCACTTCCGCCGCCTCGCTCGCTGCCGCAGCATCTATCGCATCAACTGCAAGCCCCGCTGCGGCGGCGGAAGCCGCCGCATTCCCGCTGCCGCCTGATCCCGCCCGGGGCCTGCTCTTCTCATGCAAATACGGAATGACACAGGGCGGCTCGCTCGAGGAGCGATTGCTCGCGGCTCGCGAGGCCGGGATGGACGGGGTCGATTTCGATGACGCGGCCTCCGTGACCCCGGAGCAGCTCCGCCGGGCTGCCGCCGCCACCGGGGTCTTCATCCATGGCACGATCAACCACTCCCACTGGCAGACGCGGCTCACGAGCGGCGATCCTGCCGAGCGGGCGGCCGCGCGGGCCAACCTCGAGCACTGCATTCGGGTCTCGCATGCCGCGGGGGGCAGTGGGGTGTTGATCGTGATCGGCCGGGCCTCGGACGGCCCCGGGGCTGCCGACCGCGCCCGGGCCGAGATCCTGCAGGTGCTGCCGCTGGCCGCCGCGCTGGGGCAACGGATCCTGTTTGAGAACGTGTGGAACGGAATGTTCTACACCGACGACGGGCCGCGGAATCAGTCGGTCACTGGCTGGGCGGACTACATCGACAGCTTTCAGAGCCCGTGGGTGGGGGCCTTCTTCGACCTGGGAAACCATGCCCGATACGGTGACGTTGCGGCCTGGATCAAGGAACTCGGGCCCCGGATCGTCAAGCTCGACATCAAGGGTTACTCCAACGCCCGGGCCGATGCCGAGGGGAAGGGCAAGGGCTTCGTGGACATCACCGCCGGCGACATCGACTGGGCGGCGATCCGGGCGGCGCTCCGCGAGATCGGCTTCACCGGATGGGTCTCGGCCGAGGTGGGTGGGGGCGATGTGCCGCGGTTGAAGACCGTGCTCGCCCAGATGCGGGAGGCCCTGCTGGGCTGATGCCACCTGCGCTGGGGGGCGGCGGCCCGCGGAATCCGACCGAGCGTCATGACCGGAACCCGACGGGTTTTTTTCAAGCCCACCGGCGGGCTTTTCTTTCAAGCGTGTGAGCTGTTTGCGAGCCAGGTTTTCAGGTCGGGGCATACCGCTGCCCAGCGGTCTCGTATCGCTGCCCCACCTCATCGCCCTGGAGCCCCGCTTGTGAAGACTCGCTCGACTCGTACTGCTGCATCCACTGCTCCTGTTGCCTCTGCCGCCCGGTTGTCTCGGTACGTCGCTGCCGGCTTTGGCGCGGCCGCTGGCACGTTGGCCACCGCGCCGGTCGAGGCCGCGGTCGTCAGCATCGACATCGGTCCGAGCGGGTTCAACATCGGCGGCGTGAACGCCGGCCTGGGCTACGGCAGCACCACGGCCTACGACTTCCCGTTTGCATCGGCCGGAAACCTGAAGCTCTACGGTCTGGGCGACAGCAACTCCTGGGGACTAGCGGGCAACGTGGGCCTCCAGATCGCCGTCAACGCGGCAACCACAGCCAACCCGCGGAACTTCACGTCGGGCAGCACGATCGACGGCTCCGCCTTGTTTCAGACCGCCGTGGTCACGAGCGTGTTCCGCTACGGCTACGGTTCCTTCACTTCGGCTCCGGACTTCGGCCCTGGCAGCTACCTCGGTTTCAAGACCGCCCAGAACAATTACGGCTGGCTTGAGGTCACCTGGAGCAACGCCTCGGAGAATTGGGAGATTCTTTCCGGGGCCTACGAGACGACGCCGAATACGGGCATCGACGTGCCTGTGCCGGAGCCGGTGGTCGCGTCGGTGGCCGGCCTGGCGGCCCTCGCGGTTGGCAGCGGCGCGATCCGCCGGCTGCGTCAGCGGCGAGCGGCGGCCGCCAACTGAGAGGGCAGGCGAAGCGATACCGACAGGAGGGTACGGCGATCGCCGGCGGCCCGAGTGGGGTGTGGACGTCGTGCTATAACCGAAGGTCTTCCCGGAGGCGGTGGCCGTGGCGGCACGGCTGCCTGCCTCCTGGCCATCCCGCCGGAGCCTCCCTTTCATGTCGAGCCCTTCGCTGACGACAGCTGGAGTTCCCGCTGCAGCTCTGCCGATCTACCGCGGCCCCTTGCCTCATGTCACCACCGTCGAGCGGGTGCCGGTCAGCGTGTATGAGCAGCCGGCTGACGCCAGTCGGGCGGTGGCCCGCGAGATCGCCGACCTGGTGACGAGCCGAGCGGCGGCTGGCAAGCAGACCGTCCTCGGGCTGGCGACCGGTAGCACGCCGGTGGGCGTCTACGACGAGCTCATCCGGCTGCATCGAGAGGAGGGGGTGTCGTTCCGCACGGTCGTCACGTTCAACCTCGATGAATACTGGCCGATGCAGCCCGACGCCCTGCAGAGCTATCACCGCTTCATGCGGGAGCATCTCTTCGACCACATCGACATCCCGACGGCGGCGATCCACATCCCCGACGGCACGCTGCCGCGCAGCGAGATTCTGGCCGCCTGTGGCCGATACGAAGACCTGATCCGGGAGGCCGGGGGCATCGATCTCCAGCTGCTGGGCATCGGCCGCACCGGCCACATCGGCTTCAACGAGCCGGGCAGCACTGCCGAGAGCCGCACCCGGCTGATCACGCTCGACAGCGTCACCCGGGCCGACGCCGCCAGTGACTTCTTCGGCGAGCGAAACGTGCCCCGCCAGGCGATCACGATGGGCGTGGGCACGATCCTCGACGCCCGCCGGGTGATCCTGATCGCGTTCGGCGAGCACAAGGCGGCGATCGTGCGGAAGGCGGTTGAGGACCTCCCCTGCAGCCATGTCTCGGCGAGCGCCCTCCAGCAGCATCCCGATGCGAAGTTCGTGCTGGATGGCGCCGCCGCCTCCCGGCTGACCCGCTTCGAGGCTCCCTGGGTCGTTGGCCCCCTCGAGTCGCTCGGTCTCGAGTGGACCGACCAGCTCGTGCGGAAGGCCGTGATTTGGCTGGCGCTCAAGCT
>JBJOHE010000221.1:0-3175 GCA_046047895.1 Planctomycetota bacterium
GCCCAGGCGCTCTTCCAGGGTGACGTGGAGAGCTGGGAGCAGTGGAACGCCGGCCTGGTGCAGGAGCTCAAGAAGCTCCAGGACAAGCAGGGCAGCTTCGCTGGCTTCGCCGGCCGGGGCGGCGGGTTTGGCGGCACGGTCGATACGGCGCTGGCGCTTCTGGCGCTGGCGGTGAACTACAAGTTTCTCCCGGTGTACGAACGATGATTCAGGCACGCATGCTCGCTCGCCGCCTTCGCGGCCTGGCTGCAGCGGGGCTCGCGCTCCTTGGCAGCATCCCGCTTCTCGCCGAGCAGCCGTTTGTGGGTGAGCAGCGGTTTGTGATTGAGGGAAACCTCCAGCTCGATGTCGATGCCAGCGACATGATCATGGCGGCAGAAGCGGGGCAACCGCTGCAGGTGCCGGCGATGCGATTGCAGGCGGCGGAGATGCGGGCGGTGCCCGTCGAGCCAGCCCAGGTGGAGGCGGCGGCCGTCGAGGCCGCCCAGCGGGATGCCCGGATCCTCGGCTGGGTGCTCGAGCGTGGCCTCCAGGCGATCGCAGCTCCGGTGGCTAACGGCCCGGCCGGGGTCGTGCTCGATCGCCAGCGGCGGCAGCAGATCGAGCAGCAGGCCCGGCAGATGGAGCGGTTTTTCCAGCCGATGCTAGCCAGCGAGCTCGAACTGATCCGCCAGGCATGCGGCAGCCTCCCGCCAGCCGCCCGGCGGAAGCTGGTCGCGGCCGGCCAGGCGGCGGTGAAGGCCACGGCCAAGGAGTTTGCCACGCGTCAGCTCACCGGCGGGCTCGGCCAGGATTCGTTCGAGCCCCGCGACGAGATCCGCCGGCCCCTCCGGGAGCTGCTCGAGACCCTCGCCCAGCCGGCCGAGGTTTCCGCCTATGAGGCCGAACTGCAGACGCGGGCCGTCCGCCGGGCCGCAGCCGCCCGGGTGTCGATCGTCACCAAGCTCGACCGGCAGCTCGACCTTACAAGCGGCCAACGGCAGGCGATCGAGGCCGACCTCGAGCGACACTGGCAGGCCGATTGGCTCCGGTCGCTCGGCGAGCAGACCGGGCTGATCAACGGCTTTCCCGCGGCGCCCGACTATGCCGCGGCCTGCATCGTGGCCCACCTCCGGCCCGAGCAGGCGGCTGCCTGGACGGAATGGTGTCAGGCCGCCGGCGAGCGGCTGATCGGCCGGCACCGCGGCATCAATTTGGACAACCAGGGCATCCAGACAATCGACCCCTGGTGGTCGGGAGCGGAGCGATGACGAGGGGCAATACACGGCAGTGGGCGGCCGCGAGCCACGCGATCCTGCTGGCTGGCCTGGCGGCCGCTCCGGCCCGGGCGGTCGATGACGAGGTGACTGCCGAACTCCCCGCCGGGCAGGCGGTGGTGGCCCAGCCGCATCAGGTCGATCTCGGAGCCAACTTCGACGCCAACCTGTTCGAGCAGCATGGCAACGGCTGGGTGCTGCGAAGCGGACTGGTGCTCGGGCGGCGATCGGGCCGGCGACAGGCTGCCGACGTAACAGGCACGGCCGCCCGGGGGCGGAGCCTCGGAGAGAAGCGGCTCGAGCGGATCGAGACGGCCTGCGGGCTCACCGCCGAGCAGCGGCGTCGGCTCCAGCTGGCGATCGAGTCGGATGTGCGGCGGTTCGTTGCCGAAATCGACACGATCCGGGCCCGGTATGCCGGCCTCGAGGTGAACATGAACGATCCCGCCGGCCAAAAGCAGTGGCATGCCTTTCAGCAGGATGTGCAGCGGTGCCGCGACGCGATGCGGGGCCTGTTCGAGGAGGGCTCGCTGTTCGCCGCGATCCTCGAGACCACGCTCGACGGCGAGCAGCGGCGGTGCCTCGCCGCTGAGCAGGCCGAGCGACGGAGCTTCCACTGGCGGAGCATGGTGCTCGAGGCGCTTGTCAGGATCGACGACCAGCTCGGGCTGAACCAGCGGCAGCACGACCTGCTCGAGGGCGAGCTCCTGGCCCACGAGCCGCCGCTGCGGATCGACGAATCGGCCCTCGCCCGCGACGATCAGAATCTCCGGCGGAACCTCGTGTTTCTCGTGCTCTCCCAGATCGATCAGCAGAAGATCCGCGCCGCGGTGAGCGACCGGCAGTGGCCGCTGTTGGCCGTGTATCGCAACCAGGGCCAGGCGATGCGGTCGTGGATCGAGCAGCAGGGCGTGCTCGAGGGCAAGCCCTGAGGAGCGTCACGGCCGCCTCGCCCCGGTGTCCCGGGGCGAGGCGGCGTTTCGCTTGCTTTCAACCGGTCCGACCAGGGCCGCTTCAGAGGGCGGCGAAGGCCTTCTTGGTGGCCTTGCTCGCCGACCCCTGCTCTTCGGCCAGCGAGGCGAAGGCCAGCTTGAAGATGCTGGGAGCCTCGGAGGTCGTGGCCGTGGAGACAGTCGCCTGACTGCTCGGGGCCGCGGCCTGGGAGGCCGGGGCCGGGTTGTAGTTGCCCTGGCCGTAGACGCCTGAGGACTGCATCGCGACCATGTCGACCACGCTCACCACGCCGTCGTAGTTGCTGTCGCCTTGGAACCAGGCGGCTGCGCCACCGGTGCCGTAGACCCCGGAACTCTGGATCGCGACGAGATCCACCACGCTGACCTGGCCGTCGAGGTTCGTATCGCCGGAGGCCGCGAAGGCCACGACGAGCGAACCGTTCGACCCAGGGGCATAGCCCACCGCCCGGCCGGCGGTGCTCGCCGCTGCGGC
Source organism: Planctomycetota bacterium (assembly GCA_046047895.1). Classification (GTDB taxonomy): domain Bacteria; phylum Planctomycetota; class Planctomycetia; order Pirellulales; family UBA1268; genus QWPN01. The sequence goes on from JBJOHE010000221.1 coordinate 2,703, forward strand.
GGAGGTGATGCCACTGGTTCCGGTCCAGGTACCGCCGCTCCGGCCGGCAACGATGGCCTGCCGCACGGCGGCGGCGTCGAAGCCACCGGCCGCAATCGCAAGCCCAGCCCGGGCCACGTCGAGTCGGCCGGCGGTGTCGAGCATGAGGGCCGAGACGGGCACCCGCGACACGCCGGTGTCGAGCGTGACCCGTGCACCGGCCCGGATGTCGAGCGGGCCGCCGTTGAGCGCCGCGGCGTTGCGGATCACCACCTCGCCTTCTTCGACCACCAGACCTCCGGTGTGGCTGTGGGCGAGGGTAAGCACGAGCGTGCCTGCGCCCCGCTTGACGAGCACCGTATCGCCGGTAAGCACCGTGGAGTCGGTCACGGTCTGGCCGGCAGCGACGGTGACAACCGTCTCATTCACTGCCCCCGGAACCGTCACCACGCCGCCGGACACCCGGAACTCGACGCTGCCATTGCTCACGGCAG
>JBJOHE010000222.1:0-5731 GCA_046047895.1 Planctomycetota bacterium
CCACCGCTCCGAAGCCGGGGCCCTGGAGGTTTTCGTCGTTGGCGTGGAAGTGCTCCAGATAGGGGGCCGAAGCCACGATGATCTCGGGCGTGGGCGTGGGCTCGGCGGCCATCGCCTTGACATCGAGATGGAGCCGCACATGGGGCGAGCCGATGGCGTCGATCAGCCGGCAGGTCTCGGCCGCGGTCGTGAGCACGTCGGTCTCCACCGGCGAGAGCGGCTCGAGAGCGACCACCGTGTCGGTTGTCTCCAGAACCGGCACGAGCCGCGTGAACACCTCGCGAATGTGCGCGATTGCCTGCTCCGGTGAGACTCCCGGCAGCAGGCTCCGCTGCTTCGGCGAGCCGAACACGAGCACCCGACCGCCGAGATCGTGGCACAGCCGGGCGAGTTCTCCGAAATACTCGACGGTCTGATCCCGCACGGCCGCCTCGGGATGGGCCACGTGAAAGCCCTCCGTCTTCGCCAGCAGCCAGTGCAGCCCCACGCAGTCAAGCCCCGCCCGGGCGATCGTCCGCCGGATCTCGCTCCGCCGCGAGGCCGAAAGGTCGGTGGCGAGCGGGGCGAGCGTGAACGGGGCGATTTCGATGCCGCCGTAGCCGCACTCGGCGGCCACGTCGCAGGCCTGCTCCAGCGGCTGTTCGCCGAAGGTCTCGTTGCAGATCGCGTAGCGAAAGGGGGTGTTCATCAAAGGTTTCTTCAGCTGCGGTATCGCTCGACACCGGCTCGGGGACGGCCGGTCACCGGGGATCCTCGACCCGGGCGGCCCGGCCCGTGCGGGCACTTTTGTAGCAGGCTTCGACGATCGCGACCGCCTTCCGGCCTTCCATGCCATCAAGCGGCGGCCGCTGGCCGGAGCGGACGGCCGCCAGAAACTCCTCGAAGTTTCGCGTGTGGCAGGCGTAGTTGATCGCCATCGGATCGGCCGCGCCCCCCGAGGTGCCACTTGTGCCGCCAAACTCCGCCCGGGTGGCCTCGTCCGTCGCCGACTCCTGGCGAAACCGCCAGCCGACGAGCTGCTCCTCGAGGATTTCTGCGGTGCCGTCGCGGCCCCCGACGAGTAGACGCCGGAGGCTCCCGGGAAACAGGCTCGTGGCGGCGAGCAGCTGGCCGATCGCTCCATTCTTGAACCGCAGCACGGCCACGCAGCTGTCTTCCACCTCGAGCCGCTCGGGGTCGTGGGCCCGCACGGCCGTGAGCGCCACCACGCTCTCCACCGGATTCTCGGTCGGCGGCAGGTCGGGCATGGTGGCGGCGGCGATCCACTGGAGGGCATCGACGCCGTGGATCGACTGGTTCATCAGCGCGCCGCCGCCGTCGAGGGCCTTCGTGCCCTGCCAGCGGCCGGGGCCGTAGTAGGCGTCGTCTCGCCACCAGGGCACGTAGCTGGCCGCCACGGCGAGCGGACCAAACCGGCCCGCCGCGGCGGCGGCGTGCACCGTCTGAATCACCGGATTGAACCGCTGGGGAAAGATCGCCCCCAAGGGCACGCCCGCCTTGGCGGCGGCGGCGATCATCCGATCGATCCGCTTGAGCGTGATCTCGAGCGGCTTCTCGCAAATCACAGGCACGCCCTTGCGGATGGCGGCGAGCACGGCTTCGAGATGGGCGCCCGACGGCGTGGCGACCGTGACGAAATCCGGCTTCTCCTTCCGCAGCATCGCCGCGGCGTCGGCGTGCCAGGAACAGCCGAACTCAGCCGCGAAGGCCCGCCCCTTCTCCTCGGTGCGACAGCAGGCGGCCACGAGCGAGACGCCCGGGATGTCGGCCAGCGCCCGCGCGTGCAGCCTGGCGATCGCCCCGATTCCGATGATCGCCGCCCGCATCGCCTGCTCCCGTTGTCAGCGTGTCGGCAGGCCTTCGGCCCGCGTTGACCCGACAGTCTGACGGCCCACGCGACCAGCCACAAGCGGCCTGGGGTATGATGAAAGCGGCTCATGATCGCGGCATCGGGTCGTGGGGGCCTTGTTTTCGCCGCCGCGAGCCCGTGCATGGCATCGCTTCTCCTGCCTGAGTCTGACCGCTTCGTCGAGGAGGTCTCCGCCTCTGGTCACCGGCTTGTGCTGTTCGCGAGCGGCGGCGGGTCGGCGGCGATCTCCCATCTCGCCACCACGCCGGGCGCCAGCGAGATCCTGCTCGAAGCGGTCGTGCCCTACGCGCGGTCCGCGGTCGACGAACTGCTCGGCGGACCGCAGGAGGCCTACTGCTCCTCCCGCACCGCCCGCCGGCTGGCCGTGGCCGCCTGGGAACGGACCCGGCGGCTCCTGGAGGCGACAGGGGTCGAGGCCGACGCGGCGGCCCAGCAGGCGGTGGGCGTGGCGGTGACGGCCGGACTCAAGACGCGGCGGCCGAAGCGGGGCGAACATCGGGCGATCGTGGCGGTGCAGACCTCGCGAGCGACCCGGGTGGCGGAACTCGTGCTCGAGAAAGACGCCCGGTCGCGGGCGGAGGAAGAAGCGATCGCCGCCTGGCTCACGCTCTCCGAAACCGCGGCAGCCTGCGGGGTTCCGGCCGCGGCCCTCGAACCACCACTGCGGGATGCCGACCGGATTCACCGCGACTGCTGCGAGCCGCCAGACGCCTGGCAGGAACTCTTCACCGGCTCGCGGTCAGTGGTGGCTGGAAGCGACGCAACTGCGGCCGCCGACAGCCTGCCGGCGGAGGGGGGCCTCATCTTCCCCGGCTCCTTCGACCCCTTGCATGAGGGCCATCTCCTGATGGCCCGGATCGCGGAGGAGATCGCCGAGCGTCCGCTCAGCTTCGAGATCTCGATCCGCAACGCCGACAAGCCGCCGCTCGATTTCCTGGAGATCCGCAACCGGGTCGCCCAGTTTGCCGACCGGCCGCTCTGGCTGACCCGGGCCGCCACCTTCCAGGAAAAGCTCGCGGTGTTCCCCGCGAGCACGTTCGTGATGGGAGCCGACACCTACGCCCGGCTCCCCGATCCCCGCTACTACGGCGGCTCCGCGGCGGCGGCCACCCGGGCGATGAAGGCGATCGCCACCCGGGCCCGTGGACTGATCGTGTTCGGCCGGCTCGTCGACGGCGTGTTTCAGGATGCCTCCGCGATCGAGGTGCCCCAGGTGCTTCGCGACGTGACCTACTTCGTGTCGCAGCGGGAGTTTCGCCTCGACATCTCGAGCACCGAACTCAGGCGGCGGGCGGCAGCGGGAGCCGAGGGATGAACTGCCGCCGCGTGACATGCTGGATGATTGTCCTGCTGCTGGCTGGTCAAGTCGCGCGAGCCGACGCCGTCGCCGATGCGCTCGAGCCCTACGTCGGCCAGCAGCTCGACGTGGTGGAACTCGCCACGGGCGAGCGGCTCGTGCGGCCGCTGCTCGAGAAACTGAACGTCCGCAACGGCGTCACCCAGTCGCTGCGACTCATGCAGGGCTGGCAGGCGCGGCCGCAGACCTTCCGGCTGCAGAGCATCACCGAGATCGTGGCCGGCCGCGAAACGGTCTACGAGGCGGAAGTGAAGGGACGCACCTCGGCCCAGGTGCGGGAACGGGCGGCCCGGGAACGCCGGGAGCAGGAGGAAGAGGCCTCGCTGGCCAGAATGAAGCAGCATGGCGTGAAACCCTGGCCCCGGCTCACCGCCGAGGAGCATGCCGCCGAGGTCGAGAGCCTCAAGGCCTACGTCGAACAGGTGCGGAGCGGGTTTCCCGATCTCAAGCTGGCCGAGACCCATGAGTTCATCGTGGCCAGCGACATCCCGCCGGCCGAGCTGCTGCCGTTCCTCGCCAGCCTCGACACGATGCACGACCTGCTCTGCGACCTCTACGGCATCCCCCGGGGCGAGCCGGTCTGGAAGGGGAAGTGTCTCGTGATCGCCTTCCGCGACGTGGCGGCCTTCAAGGCCTTCGAGGGGCGGTTCATGAACACGGTGGTGCCCGAGCGAACCCACGGACTCTGCCACCAGTCGAGCGACGGCCGGGTGGTGATGGCCTGCCACCGCGGCCTCGCCGCCGACGCCTTCGCGCACATGCTCGTCCACGAGACGAGCCACGGCTTCAACCATCGCTGGCTCTCGCCCGAGCGACTGCCCAACTGGCTCAACGAGGGCCTCGCCGAATGGATCGGCACGCAGGTGGTGCCCCGCTCGCGGCAGGTGCCGCTCAAGGAAGCCGAGGCCCGGGCCTTCATGCAGTCGACCAACTCGCTCGGGCCGGCCTTCTTCACCGCCGAACACATCCAGCCGGTGCAATACGGGATCGCCTCGCAGCTCGTGCGGTTTCTCGTGGTCCGCGATCGGGCGAAGTTCGCCGAGTTCGTCCGCGGCATCAAGGAGGGGCTGTCGGCCGAGGAGAGCCTCGAGGCCGCCTTCCACGCCTCGCTCGCCGACCTCGTGGCCGCCTTCGGCCGGGTGATGAACCTGCCCAACCGCGCCCCATGAGCCTTCACCGGCGGGATTTGGCGGCCTGGGTTCCAATCGACCGTTAGGGGCTGCACGACCCCTGAAAGCCCGGGTTCCAGTTGACCTGTGGGGGCAGGCTTGAAGCCTGCCCATTCGCAGGGCATTCCCGAGCGGCACACTCGCCGTCAGCGGCGGACGCGGCGGGCGAGGCCCGACGCCAGCCGGTCGAGCGTCTGGCTGCGATCGTCGAGGCCGATCTGCACGCGGATGATGTTCATCGCCTGCTCATCGGCGAGCGCGGCCCTGAGCGCCTCGTCGAAGTCTCCTTCGGTCCGCACGTTCCAGCCGGTGCCGCCGCCGAGCACCTCGGGCAGCCGCTGATACTGCCAGGGGTTGATGTCGTTAAACGACCCCTCGAGGAGCAGCCGTTCCGTGCCGTAGCCCTTGTTGTCGAGCACGATCACGGTCACCGCCAGGCCGCGGCGGACGATCGTGGAGAGTTCCATTCCGGTCATCTGGAAGGCGCCGTCGCCCACCAGGGCGATCACCCGCAGGTCGGGCCGGGCCGTCTTCGCGCCGAGTGCCGCCGGCACTGCAAAGCCCATCGAGGTGTAATAGGCCGGCGCGATGTATTCGGTCTGGCCCCGGATGACGAGGTCGCTCGAGGCGAACAGGGCGTCGCCCACATCGGCAACCACGATCGTGCGATCGTCGAGCGATTCATCGAGCCGGCGGACGAGCCGGCTGGTGGTGATCGCCGCGTCGGGCTGGAGCACGAAGGGCTCGAGGGCCGCGGCCGGCCCGGGCGGCAACACCCGGCTCGCCGCCCGAGGCGTGGCCTCAGCCAGGCCCCGGATGAAGTCTTCGAGCAGGACGTTTTCGTAATGATGATGGCTGATCCGCAGGTCGTCGCTGGCGGCGTAGATGCTCTGGGCCGCATGAAACTTCGCCGTGAACACGCCGAGGTTGATGTCGGTGAGGATCACGCCCAGCAGGATCACGCAGTCGCTCTCGTCGACAAACTCGGTGATGTCCCGCCGGCCCATCGCCCCCTCGTAGAGCCCGACGTAGAGCGGGTGCACCTCGCTGACCACGCTCTTGGCGAGCATCGTGGCCGCGATCGGGATGCCGGCGCGTTCGGCCAGGGCCACCGCATCGGCCTGAAGCCCGTAGCGGTGAAGCTCCACGCCGGCGATGATCACCGGCCGCTTCGCCGCCGCGATCCTGGCCGCCGCCTCTTTCACCGCCTCAGCCAGCGCCTCAGGGTCGCTCTCCCGCGGCGGATGCACATAGGGGCGGATCTGGTCGGGCACCACCGTGACCATGTCGCGGGGCAGTTCGAGGTAGACCGGCCGCTTGAGCCGGTGGGCGGTG
>JBJOHE010000223.1:0-3096 GCA_046047895.1 Planctomycetota bacterium
CGGTGGTTTCGCCTGGCCCGTGATCCCGAGGCGATGCGGGAGGAGACGCGGAGCTACAACGCCGCGATCGACGATCTCCGTGAGGACTTGGCGGCCACCACCACGGCTGCCCGCCGGCAGCGGCTGGACGCGATCCCGCCGGATGAGCAGGACAGCCTGGAGAAGTCGGCCGAGACCTTCTTCGAGCTATCACCGGTCGATCGCCGGGAGCTCGAGGCGGTGGCCCGGGCGTTGACCGATCCGGAAGCCGATCGGCTGCGGGCCGCCGGCCGGCTCTGGCACCTGATCATCGCTGCTACGCCCCCGCCGCTGCGGCGAGGAATCGTGGATATGCCGCTTGACGATCGGCTCGAATGGCTCGAGCGGCCGGCCGGCGGTGAGGGGCGATTCGAACCGCGGACCGGCGGCCGGGGACGGGATGACGAGCGGGGCAATGAACGGCGGCAAGGACCTTGGTGGGCCGAGTCGGGTGAATCGCGGCCCGGTCCCGCCGGGGATCGCCCGCGGCAGCCGGCCGGCCGCCCGCTCGGGCCGCGACCGGGGAGCGATCGGCCAGCCGAAGGGCTGCCTCCGGCCAGGAGGTTTCCGCCGCGGACGCCCGAGGTCAGCCCGCCCGCCGGTCGGGAGGTTCCCGAGGTCAGCCCGCCCGGCCTGCGACCGCCAGCCGCTCCGCCGGCAGCGCCCGCAGAAACTCGAGCACCCCCTGGTTGAAGATATCGGGCTGTTCGAGCGGGCACAGATGGCCGGCGTGGGGCACTTCCAGCAGCCTGGCATCGGGAATCAGTTCCTCGGCCGCCTCCATGCAGGCCGGCGGCGTGATCGCATCTTCCCGACCCACCACGAGCAGCATCGGAGATCGGGCCTGCCGCATCGCCTCGGTCATGTCGGGCCGGTCGCCGAGTGCCGCAAGCGCTGCCTGGATCGTGGCCACCGGCTGCCTGAGGATGAGTCGTCGAAGCAGCGCCTCCGCCTCAGCCCGGCCGGGCAGGCCGCGGGCCTCGGCCGATTGTCCGAGCAGCCGGGGAATCATCGCGTCGGCCAGGATTCCCTGGCCCAATCGCCCCACCTTCGTGGCCAGATCGGCCCGGCCAGCCCTGACATCGGGCGTGTCGGCCTCGAGCCTCGTGTCGACGAGGATCGCCGCCGCGACCCGGCCCGGATGCCGGGCGACCACATGCTGGGCCACATAGCCGCCCATCGAGATGCCGCAGACCACCGCCGGTCCTTCGACGTGCAGCGCGTCGAGCAGGGCGACCACGTCGTCGGCGAGCTGGCCGATGCTCTCGGGCAGTCGCTCCCGGCTGCCGCCGAAGCCGCGGAGGTCGGGAATGATCAGCCGGGCATGGTCGGCGAGCGGCAGCTGCCGTTCCCACATCCCGTGCTCCAATGGAAACGCGTGGAGGAGCACGAGCGGCAGCCCCGATCCGGCGGTGTACACGGCCAGGTGGGTGTCGCGAACGGGGAGATGGTGGACGGGCATCATGGCTGACCTCCGGCGAGGGAACGGAAGCGGGCGAAGTTGCGGCGAATCATCAGACTGTGCGGCTCCTGCTTGACCGCCAGCCATTGGGTGCGGACGGCCTGTTCCAGCCTGCCAGCGGCGGCCTGGCAGTGGGCGAGCGTGTCGAGATAGCTGGCCTGGTCGGCGGATGCCTCGAGCGACTCCTGCGAATATCGGGTGGCCTTGGCGAGATCCCCTTCGGTGTTGGCGATCAGCCAGGCGTATTCGTTGCGGAGGCTCGGCTCGAAGGAGAGGCTCTTGAGCTCACGGTCGAGGGCCGCCGCCGTGCGGGTGATCTGGGCGACCACTTCGGCACGCCGGACGGGATCGTCACCGGTCAGCCGGTAGGCGGCGATCAACGAATCGACGTCGTCGGGGTAGGCCTTCAGCGACTCCTCGATCAGCTGCCGGCGGGTCGGTTCGTCGTCGGCCGCGCAGGCGGCGAAGAAGAGCATCCGCGACCGGACTGCACGGGGGTCGCGATCGAGCTGCAGCAGCCCCTGCTTCAGGTCTTCGCGCTCCTGGCCATCGGCCGTGAGAATCCCCCGCATCACCTCGGCCGCCCGATCGTCGCGGTCTTGATCGTGGAGAAACTCGGCGTAGTTGATTGCCGTCAGGGCGGCCTCGCCCGGCCGGGTCGCCGCGGCGAGGATCCCGCGATAGGTCTCGTCGGCCCACTCGGAGCCACCCCACCGGGCGAGCAGGATGGCGAGAGTCAGCCGTTCCAGCGGGGCGGTTTCCTCGAGCAGCCGGCGGCCGCGGGCGGCCAGGTCGGCGGCCCGCGCAGCGGCCTCGGCTTCGGGCCGCTGCCGCCAGGCGACCGCGGCGGCGTAGATGACCAGGGGGTCGGCTTCGTCGACGAGCCGGGCTGACACGAGCTCGACGGCTTCGGGGAGGCCATGGTGAGCGAGCCACTGAAGATCATCCGCCAGCCGTTCCGCTGCGACCAGCTGGCTGGAATCGGAAAAGAGCGGCCCGGCGGCGGCCAGCGCCTCGGCCTTCCTTCCCTGGGCGGCGAGCAGGGCTGCGACACACCGGCGAAACACCCGGCCGGCCAGGGCCGCGGTCGAGCTGCCATCACCTTCCTGAGCATCGGTTGCTGTGGTGGAGATCGTGTCGAGCAGATCGATGGCGCTGCCACAGGTGTCGGCGGCCGCAGCGGCCGCCACCGGGGAGGCCTCGGTCGTCGCCGCTGCGAGCCCCCGCAGAAACCTCGCTGCCGGCCGGTTGCTGTTGCCGAGGCCTGCCAGCATGCCCGGCACCATCCGCGGCCAGTAGGGGTCGTCGGGCTGCCAGTCTTGCACGATCAGGGCCGCTGCGATCCGTGAACCGAGCGGCTCGCGTTCGAGCCGGACGATCCGCGCGAGCGATTCCACCCCTTGGTCGTCATCGAGTCGCAGGAGACGCGGCATGACGCCAATCCGCTCCCTCAGATCACTGGAGGAGGCGTAGGCCTCGAGCAGGCGGGCCGCGTCGGGGCTCTCACGGCCGGTCGCGAGCGGGATCGAGGCGGCCAGCCAGCCGGCCCGCAGCGCCACTTCGAGATCGGTGCTCGTTTCGGCGGCGGCGAGCAGGGCGTCGGCGGCGGCGGCCCC
>JBJOHE010000224.1:0-5718 GCA_046047895.1 Planctomycetota bacterium
CGAGCTTCCCCGCACGAGTTCGGGCAAGATCGACCGACGGGCGCTGCCCACCAGCCTGGCATCGCATGAGCCACTCGACGGGATCGCCGAACCCCGCACCCCGCTCGAGCGTCGGCTCGCAGAACTCTGGCAAGAGGCCATTGGCATCGACCGCGTGGGCATCCGGCAGAACTTCTTCGATCTCGGTGGCACCTCGCTCCAGGCCGCGCTGCTCACCGCGCGATTGAGCGACGACCTCGGGATGCGGGTTCCCACCTCCCTCCTCTTCGATCTGGCCGACATCGCCCAGGTGGCCCGGCGGCTCAGTGAACTCCATCCCGATCTGATCGGCGAGCGGTTCGGAGCCGAGTCGCTGGCCGCCCCGGCGTTGGATCCTGCCGCGCCGCCCCATCCGTTGCTTGTGCCTCTGGCAACCGGCGGCTCCTCTGAGCCGGTCTTTCTGATTCATCCTCCCGGTGGCGTCGTGGCCTGCTACGCCGCCGTGGCACAGGCGCTGGGAGGCGACCGGCCGGTGTATGGCATCCGCTCGCGCGGCCTCCATGGCTCGGAGCAGCTGCCCGAGAGCGTGGCCGAAATGGCGGCCGAGTACGCAGCCGCCATTCGCGCGGTCCTCCCACACGGGCCGTGCATCGTGGGCGGCTGGTCACTCGGCGGTCTGATCGCGGCCGAGGTGGCCCGCGAACTCATCGCTACCGGCCAGGACGTGGACCGGCTCTTGCTCTTCGACACAGCCATTCCCGGGAGCGAGGCCGGCGAACCCGGCCAGCATGCAGGCCTTGAATATGGACTCGATCTCGATCTCGAAGCCCTGGGGGCGATGAGTCCCGACGAGCAACTTCCCTTTCTCTTCGAGCATGCCCGCCGGCTGGGACTGATCGACGAGCAGGCACCGCCTGACCTCGTCGACCGGGTGCTTGCCGACCTCCGCGGCCTGTTCGCCCACCACGCCCGGCTCTGCGCCGCGCATCGCCCTCGGCCGCTGTCCGTCGATGCGGTGCTCTTCCGTCCGGAGGAAGTGCCCTTCGACATCGGCGGTCCGGCCGACCGAGGCTGGGGCGAAGTGGTGCAGAGCCTCGAGCTTCGCTACGTGCCGGGCCATCACCACAGCATGGTAGCCCCGCCGCATGCGGCGGTGCTCGCAGCCCGGATCGGCGAGATCCTCGCCAGCGTGCCGGTGGCCTAGCCGCGAGCATCGATCCGCTCCGGCTCGGCAAGTTCTCCAGCCTGGAGCGGTCGTCCGCCGCCGTGACCCTGCGGATCGTGCCGATCCCACACGCCGACAGCTTCCCGCCGGGGCCGGCGGCGTGGCTCGGCCGAAAGCACCCTTCAGGGGTCGGAGGGGAGCGGAGCTTCACCAACCAGGGAGGGAATCCTGATGAGATGGTCGTTTGCATGGGCGGCGGTTGCCGTCATGGGTATCAGTGGCACAGCCGCGATTGCGTCGAGTGACGCCGGCACGGAAATCGATCTCACGAGCTTCGGCGCGGAAGCGGCCCCAGACACGAGCATCTGGAACGATCTGCCGCTCGAGAACGTGTCCCGGCGGTTTGGTTCCGCACCCCGTCGGTTCTACCTCTCGGGAATGATCGGCCCGTCATTCGCTCAGTTGACCAGCCCAGCGAGCCCGGCCCTGGCGAGCGACGACACGCTCTTCAACGCCGGAGGTGCGATCGGCATCGCCTTCGAACGGCGGAACGGTCGGTTGCGGCTCGAGACCGAGGGCATGGGGCGAGACACCTACGACACCCCGTTCAACGTCGACCCCAGCCCGAACAACACCACGATCCTGACCAACAACTGGTCGGTGATGCAGAACATGTGGCGGGACTTCATGCTCACCGATCGGTTCGGGATCTACGGCGGTGGTGGCATCGGTGCCGGCGGCTATATCCTGGGCGAACAGTTTGACGGAGAGGTCGACTATGCCGATCCGGGGGCGAGTTTCGCCTGGCAGTTCGGCGGCGGCCTGCTCTGGGAGGTGACCGACCGCCTGACGTTCGACGTCGGCTACCGCTACTTCCACATCGACACGATCACCCAGCCGGGAACGCTCCCCAATCAGTTCTCGGCCAGCGAGCTGATGTTCACGCTGCGGCTCTACGAGCCGTTCCGCAACTGGCGGCGGTGACTCAAGCCCCGACGAACCGGCTTCGTTGGGTTCTTCGGGGAACTCTGTGGGCTGGAGGGGTTGCCCGTGCCAATCGAGCGGCGTAGGAAACCGAGCGGAGCCACGATGGCGAAGTGAGGTTTCCTTCGAGTGAGCGGATGGCAGGATGCCAGGAGCGAACGTCCGGCGAGATGGCACGGACAACCTCGGCAACTTCGGATCAACCCACGAAAATCCCTGATGAGCCGTTTTTTGCAACGTCCGCGGCGGCGGGCTAGCCTTACAAATCTGTGAAGGCGAGGCCCGCTGCCGCCTTTGACGATGGCGGGCCTGGTGGTCGTGTGAGATCCGAGCCTCAGCCGAATGATTCGAGAGGTCCCCTAGTCCCCACGAGGCTCTGATGTCGTTGCTCCTGCAGTCGCTCTTTTCCGCATCCCGTCGTCCCGTCCGTTCCTCGCAGCGTCGCCGCGGACGTCCCCGTCGGGCAGGGCTCTCCTGGAACCGGAAGAACTCGGCTGCTCGGCGGAAGGGCTGGCTCACTCGAAGGACCCGTCGTGGCTTCCGCCCCAGCGTCGAAGGGCTCGAGTCGCGGGCAATGCTCGCCGCCAACGACATCCTCGTGAGCCTGGCGGGCAACCAGGTGGTGCTCACCCTTGACCCGGCCGGCACGGCGGTCACAAACCTGAGCACGAACTACGACTCCCAGGCCGGCGTGCTCCAGATCACGGCGGCCAGCGTCGGCGCGCTCTCCGCAGCCGCCCCCATACCTGGAGTCACGGTCGACCCCGCCACCGACACCGTCTCGGTTGATCTGAAGACGGTCTCGGCGTTCGCCGGGATCTCCGTCGTCGGCGAAGCCGGCACCGACTCGGTCACGATCGGCCCGGGGGGCGTCAATCTCGCATCCGTGAACCTCGGCGGGGCCCAGCAGGGCCTGAGCATAGACACCGGTGTGGGCACGGCCGACGAGATCGTGGTGGCCAACCCGATATCGACCAAGGGCCGGGGCGACGTCAGCCTCGTCACCCAGGGCCAAGCTACCGAGCATGGCATCGTGCTCGCCGCGAACGTGACCGCACCGCTCGGCTCGCAGAGCTTCCTCGGGAGCGTGACGCTCGGGAATACGGTGACGACCACGGCCGGTAATGCGATCACGTTCGCCTCGACGGTGGACGGCGACAAGCGGCTGACAGTCTCGGCCGTCGGGCCGGTCGTGTTCCTTGGCGCCGTGGGCAGCGTTGAGCCGCTCGCCGGCGTCACCCTCGCCCGGGCCACGGGCGTGGCCATCAACGACAGCTTTGTCCTCGATGGCTCGGCTGATGCGGCGATCCCGATCGGTCTTTTGATCGGTCGCAATGCCAACGGCGTCGCGTTCCTGCCGCCGGCCGGCCCGGCCGTCCGCACGATCTCCGGATTCGTCGGGGCCGGAATCCGGTTCGCCGGTGGTTCCCGAAACACGCTGATCTCGGGCATCTCGAGCACCGGCAATGGCATCGGCATGCGGATCTCCACCGGCCTCTACTCCGGCACGCAGATCGTCGGGAGCAGCTTCAGTGAGAACGCCGGCAACGGCATCATGATGACCGCCGCCCGGGGAATCACGCTCGGCGGACCCGGTGCCGCTGGCAACACGATCATCTTCAATCGGGGTTGGGGCCTCGCGGCCAGCGGCACCTCGACGGGATCGCGGCTGCTCGAAAACCAGATCTCCGACAACGAAGTGGGCAACGTCGCCAACCTGGAACTGGGCCGTTGGCGGTGGTTTTCGGCGCGGAGCGGCACTCCCAGCGTGACGTCAGCGCCTGGGCTCTCGGTGCAGCTCAGTCCAGTCGGCCTGGCCTCCCTCAATGCCGCCCAGTCCGGCAGCTACGCGTTTGATCTGACGATCGACGTCAACGGGGTGCAGCTCGGCTCCGTGGGATCGCTCGATGCCGCGAAGGAACTGGTGGACATCGATGCGACGGTTCAGGGCGGCGTGCCGCAGGCGGTTCCCTCGGCTCAGACCACGGAGTTCCGCCGAATCGGAAGCACGATCTACGTCGACGCCCAGCAGTTGGGCGCCACGGGGCTGCCCTGGGTGGAGGTCACAGGTGGATCCGCTGCGGCCGGATCCGTGGCGAGCCTGGTCACCGGCCTCACGCCGGCGGCCACGCTGCGAGTCCTGGAATTCCCGATCAGTGTGCAGGCTGCCGGCAGCGACGCCTTCGGCACTCGCTACTCGGCGACGATCGGTACCTCGAGCTTCGCGGCGCTCCTGCCGCTGGCCGACCTGACGCCGCTGGCCAACTCGGCAGTGTTTGGCAACGCCCCGCTCCCGGTGGACGTGTGGGTCAACAGCCAGGGTGCCGTGAGCCGGTTTGAAATCCAGGTTGCGGGCGTGGGCACGATCACTCTTGCGCTCGCAGACTACGGCCGGGCCGTGAGCGTCGTGGCGCCTCCCAGGGAGCAGACCGGCGACATCGACTCGGTCTCGGGTCGGGAACTCTTCGCGGATGGTGCCGACGCCACCACCTCCGGCCAGGATGGCGGACGCGGTGGCATCGTCTACGGAAACGGCGGCAACGGCGGCGCGGGTGATGCAGCTACTCCCGATGGCGGCACCGGCGGAGCCGCCGGCTGGATCGGCACCGGCGGCATGGGCGGGGCTGCCGGCACCGGTGGCAACGGCGGAACGGGCGGCAGCGGCGGCCTGCTCTTCGGAACTGGTGGCGATGGCGGCACAGGCGCCGATGGTGAGGCGGGCGCCGACGGCGTCGCAGGCACGATTCCGGGTGAGAGCGGCGCTGACGGTGGCTTTGGTGGCACCGGAGGCATGGGCGGCCACGGCGGCAGCGGCAGCTCGATCTTCGGCCTTGGCGGCAACGGAGGCGACGGCGGCTTCGGCGGTGTGGGTGGCAACGGCGGCGCCGGGGCCGACGGAGCCTCCGGGTTCATTCCTGGCGGTGACGGCGGCAACGGTGGCTCTGGCGGCGATGCCGGCCAAGGCGGCGCCGGCGGACTCGGCGGCCTCGGCGGCACAGGTATGTTCGTATTCACGACCACCAGCGGCAACGATGGCTCAAGTGGCGTCTCAGGGCCTGCCGGGGTTGGTGGTAATGGCGGCGACGGTGGCGCTGGCGCGGCCGGCGACGCAGTCACCGCGGGCGGCAACGGCGGCTTCGGCGGGGCCGGCGGTCGGGGCTTGGTCGGCGGCGCCGGCGGCGATGGCGGGAGCGGCGGAGACGGCGGCGATGGTGCCAACGGCTTCGCCGGGGCCGACGCCACAGCGGTCGCTCCGGCTGGTAATGGCGGCACTGGCGGCGATGGCACGAGCGGTGGCAACGGTGGCGTTGGCGGAGCCGGCGGCGTTGCCTTCCCCGGCGGCTTAAGCGGCGACGGTGGCTACGGTGGCGACGGCGGCAATGCCGGCGCCGCGGGCGATGGCGGCGCAGGCGGGGCCGGCAGCGACTCCTTCCCCGATGGCGGTGACGGCGGCGCTGGTGGCGATCCCGGCCTCGCGGGAGTGGGTGGTGTCGGCGGCGCGGCAGGCGGACCCGGTGGAATCGCCGGCTTCGACGGCACGAAGCCGGCTCGGGGCAAGGCTGCCGTAGCCAAAGCGGCCGCAGCCAAAG
>JBJOHE010000225.1:0-14531 GCA_046047895.1 Planctomycetota bacterium
CGGCCCTACATCTCGAATCCCGATCTCGTGGAGCGGTTTCGCCACGGCTGGCCGCTCGCGCCGCAGGCCGACATGGCCACCTGGTACACCCCCGCCGGCGCGGAGGGCTACACCGACTTCCCAACCCACCAGCCCAGTTGAGTGGCGTCGAGCCGGTGCCCTCACGGCTCACTCATCATCGGCTCACGATTCGGCGGCAGACTCCCGGCTTCCCGCGACCGTCCTCCGGAGTCTGCCCAATGCCCTCGCGCCTGTTCCTGCGCGGCGTCTCTCGCCTGCTCCCGGCCTGCCTCCTCCTGGGTTTCGCCCATGCGGCTTCGGCCGCCGAGGCGCTCACGCTGACCCCGGACAACGCCACCGAGGCCGCCCCGGCCGGTAAGGAGGCCGACTGGATCTACGGCGATCACGTGCTGCGAAACGACCGGCTTGTGGCCGTGATCGGCCGGCCCGTCGCGACCCGCAACGCCAACATGACCGTCCGCGGCGTGGCCGGTTGCCTGATCGACCTCGCCTCGCGGAGCCGGCCCAACGACCAGCTTAGCTGCTACTACCCCGCCGCGGGCCAGGCGGCGTACCGCTCGGTGGCCGTCGCGGCCGATGCTGCCCCTGCCGCTGCCGGTTCGCTGGACGTCGCCGCCCAGGGGCAGCTGGTGCGGCTTGAATACGCCACCGAACCCACCCCCGCCAGGCCGCTGGTCACAACCGAATACTCGCTCGCCGACGGCGACGACTTCCTCACCGTCACCACCACCTGGTCGAATCCGACGGCCGCGCCGCTTGCTGTCGACCTCGCCGACCGGGTCCGCGCCGACCGCACGTTCACCTCCGCCATCGACGCCGCCGCCAACCTCGCCTGGTGGGATGACGAATGGTTTGGCCAGACCGTCGCGATCATGCCCGTCGACGCCCGCTTCCGCGGTCAGGCCGCGGGGGTGAAGGAGTTTCCCAATCGCGATCCGGTGGGCTACGAACCAGCGGCGGGCCCCGTCAAGGAACTGGCCCCGGGCGGGTCGGTGACGCTCGTGCGGCGGGTGTACGCCGCGCCCAGCCTGCTGGCCGCTCGGGGAATCGCTGCCAGTCTCGCCAGCCGCGAGCCACTGCCGGTGGATGTGACCGTGCGAGACGCGGCCGGGCCGGTGCCCGGGGCGGTCGTCGTCCTGCGCGATCCCGCCGGCCCGCGGTACGGGGGCGGCCGCACCGATGCCACCGGCCGGCTGTCGTTTGCCCTGCCTCGGGACGCAGCCGAGTGGAAGTGCACCGTCACCGAAGCCGCCCGCGGCCAGGTCGACCTTCCGCTCGTCGTCGAGCCGGGAGCCACGGCGGCCGCGCTGGCCGTCGAGATGCCCCGGCCCGGCTTCGTGGTGGCCGAGATCACCGACGCCACGGGCGGCCCGATCCCCTGCAAGGTGCAGTTTCGCGGCCGCGGCTGCCCCGATCCCGAGTTCGCGCCCGATAGCGATGACACCGCCGTGCGAAACCTCGTCTACTCCCATGACGGTCGATTCCGGCAGGAAATCGCCCCGGGCACCTACGACGTGCTCGTGAGCTACGGACCGGAATACGACGCGGTCACCACGGAGGTCCTCGTCGAGCGGGATGCTGAGGCACGGCTGGCCGCCCGGCTCGTCCGCACGGTCGACACCGCCGGCTGGATCAGCAGCGACTTCCACAGCCATTCCACCCCCTCCGGCGACAACACCTGCAGCCAGCTCGGCCGGGTGCAAAACCTGCTCTGCGAGCATGTCGAATTCGCCCCCTGCACGGAACACAACCGGATCTCCACCTACGAGCCCCACCTCGAGCGGCTCGGCGCCACCCGCCTGATGGCCACCTGCAGCGGGATGGAACTCACCGGCTCGCTGCTGCCGGTCAACCACCAGAATGCCTTTCCGCTCGTCGAGCATCCTCACACGCAGGACGGCGGCGGGCCGGTCGTCAACAACGACAATCCGATCGCCCAGGTCGAGCGGCTCGCCCTCTGGGACGACGCCGCGAGCAAGCTGGTGCAGATGAACCATCCGAACCTCGTGCAGGTGCTCGGGGACCGCGACACCGACGGCACGGCCGACGCCGGCTTCGAGCCGATGCTCGGCTTCGTCGATGTGATCGAGGTGCATCCGCTCGAGGAAATCTTCACCCCCTCGGCCATCGACGGCGATCCGCGGAAGCGAACCCATACCGTGTTCCGCTGGCTCCAGATGCTCAACCTCGGCTACCGGATTCCGGGCGTGGTCAACACCGACGCCCACTACTCGTTTCACGGATCCGGCTGGCTGCGAAACTACATCGCCAGCCCCACCGACGATCCCGCCGAGATCCGCGTGGACGACATCGTGAAGGCCTCCGAGGCTGGGCGGCTGGTGATGACGAGCGGGCCCTTCCTCGAGGTTCGGGCCGTGGCCGACGGGGCAGGGGAGGCCGGGCCCGGCGAGTCGCTCGCGGCCCCCGACGGCAGGCTCACGCTCCGGGTTCGGGTGCAGTGCCCGAACTGGTTCGACGTCGACCGGGTGCAGGTGTTCGTCAACGGCCGGCCCGAGCCCGCCCTCAATTTCACCAGGCGGGAGCATGGCGAGCGATTTTCCCGTGACACGGTGCGGTTCGAGCATGCGATTCCTGTCCGGCTCGAGGCCGACGCCCATCTGGTGGTCGCGACGGTCGGCGAGGAGTCGGGGCTCGGCCTGGTGATGGGGCCCGACAACGCGGAGAAGAAACCAATCGCGGTCGCCAATCCGATCTTCGTCGACGTGGACGGCAACGGCTTCCGGCCGAACGGCGATCTCTTGGGCGTGCCGCTGCCCCATCAGCCCGAGCCGTCGGGGCACCACCACCATCACGATGATGACCACCACGGTCATGAGCATCCCCACCCACCGGCCGCCGGCTGAATCGCGTCGGAGCGGTTGAACCGGTTGTCGCGGACTGGATCCTCGGGCTGGGGGAGCGTGCCGAAAGCATCCGAAGAGGATGCATTGGCAGCGAGCCGGCCGCGGGAGGCCGGACGGCCTCTGGGAGTGGCGTTTCCGTGCGGAGTTTCGACTATCGACGGGCATTGGTCGCGGCGATGGTCGGGGCCGTCTCGGTGGCCGCCTGGGCCGCTCCGCCGACGCCTCCCGCGGCAGTCAAGGCCGCCGACACCGCCCCCGGCAGCGACGCGGGCCGCGATCGGGGCTGGATCTACCGCTACGATCCGATGAGCGGCACTCTCGTGGCCGTTCCACCGGCAGAACTCAAGCGGGGCGGCGTGTACAACCGCTTCGATCCCGGCCGCGGCCGATGGGTCTGGAGCAGGGCGGCGGCCGACGGCTCGCTGCGCTACTCGCTCGGCCCGGGCTCGGTGCAGCAGGTGCGGTCCTTCGACCTGCGGGGCACCCAGGCCGAGCAGCGACGGGCCCTCGAGAAGCAGGCTCCGGAACTCGCCCGGCTGCTCACGATCCAGGGAGCCCGGCCAACCCTCAGGCTCGATGAGGAGGGCCAGTGGCAGCTCGGCCCCACGCCCCATGTGTCGAGCGTGTTCGACGAGGCCACCGGCGAACGGTGGGAGTGGCACGGCGACCAGCCGAGTGGCGTGATCCACTCCTGCGGTCGCAGCTGGGCCTACGCCGACGGCGACTACCTCCCGGTGCGTTGAAGCCGGACTCGCCTTCACCGTCACGACGGGCCACCGGCTCGGAGTCGGCAAAAGCGCGTCGCGGGCGAAGATACGCCCCTATGCTCCGCGAGCGTTCGCCGACCCCTCGCCTTCGCCGTCACGATGGGCCACCGGCTCGGAGTCGGCAAAAGTCGCGTCGCGGACGAGGATCAGCCCTTGTAGATGTCGCGGTTGACGTCGGGGGCCACGCCCTCGGGCGTGACGTCGCTGGCGATGTCGAACCACTCCTTCTGAAACTCGATCCGCGGCTGGGTGCCGGGGTTTGCCAGCGCCACGTTGCTCACCAGCGCGATCACCGCGTCGGCGATCGCCACCTCCGGCTTGCAGCGGGGCTGGTTCTCGGGAGCCGGATTGCGGATGCACCAGGCCCAGTGCTCCAGTTCCTCGGTGTAGCCGCGGGAGGGAGGCCCGTCGCCGCCTCCGGGCCCGCCGGCTGCCACGGCCGGGCCGGCCCCGCTCTCGGTGGTGTCGAGCGTGGGGCCGCCGTCCTTGCCGGTGGCCACCGTCACGCGGGTGTCGCGGGCCGAATCCTTATAGAGCATCACCTCCTGCTCCTGCTCCAGGATCAGGGTGCCCTTCGTGCCCATCACCACCTCGCCGTAGCCGCCGAAGCCGTTGCCGTTGATCGAGGAGTAGGTGACGACCACCTTCTTGTTGGGATCGGCCACCTCGCCCGCCTCGTCGAAGTAGCCGGGGGCCGGGTATTCGTACATGCAGTAGACGTGGTCGTCGATCTCACGGTCGGCGGGGAAGATGCTGCGGTTGCCGATCGCCGTGACGGTGAGCGGCTTCACCTTCTTGCCCTGGCCGTGCATCGCCGAGACGAAAATCCCGGCGGCATCGAGCTGATGGCTGCCGAGTTCGGCCATCAGGCCGCCGCCCGTCCGCTGCCAGAGCCGCCAGCGGATCAGCTCCTCGAGCGGTGTTCGGGTGGAGCCATCGCCCAGGGTCTTCGAGGTGTAGCCATACTTCGCGGCGTCGACGTCGGCGTCGAGGATCTGGGCCTCGATCTGGGCAACACGCTTGCGGGTCGAGTCGATGTCGGCTGGCTTGGCTGTCTCCAGCTTCTTCCGCCACGCGGCCAAGTCCTTGGCGATCTTTTCGTCGCCCGGCATCGGCGGCTTCCAGGAATCCTTGCCCGGCACGTTGCCGCGGTGCCACTGGGCCCGGATCGAGTGGAGGTCGCCGATCAGGCCGGCGGTGCCGATCGTGTGGACGGCGTTGTCGTAGAGGATGCTGTAGTGCCGCTGGTGGCCGGTCGCCAGGAGCTTGCCAGTGGTCCGGGCCACGCGGCCCATCTCCTTGCACTCGTGGATGCTGTGGCCCATCAGCTTCTCGGTGAGCACATGCTTGCCCGCTCGCATCGCCTTCACGGCCGCGGGGGCATGGAGATGGAGCGGCAGGGCGATGATCACCGCCTCCACGTCGTCGTCGGCCAGGAGCTCTTCGTAGGCCTCGTAGACCTTGACCTGCTGCCGGGCCGCGTCTTCCGTCTTCCAGCCATATTTGGCCATCAGTCCGGGCCGGGCCTTGGCCGCACTGGGGCTCGAGGCGTCGCCGTGAAAGGCGCGAAACCGGTTGTAGGGGCGGATGTCGGCGATCGCGACCACGCTCAGGTAATCCGGATTGAGCGCCCCGATCAACACGCTCCCCTCGTCACCGGTGCCGATCACGCCCACGCGGAGCGGGTCGCCCACGCTCTTGCCGTAGCCGAAGTAGAGCGATCCGAGCCCGGCGCCGGCCGCCACGCCTGCGGTCACGCCGGCCAGGAAATCCCGCCGGGTGATGCCGACAGCCTCGCTGAAGTTTTCCTTGCCGATCTGCTTCTGCTGTTCGGAGAGATTCATGGAGATACCTCGGGCGGGACGACGTCGAAGCGGGTGAAGATGATCAGGTGTCGGCGGGACGCGAGCCGCGGCAACGGGCGAGCGGGCACCAGGACTGGAGAAAGTAATCGAGGCCGATCCAGCCGCCGGCGGGCATGGCTGCGATCACGAACAGGGCGGCGATTTCCACCCATTGATCGTAGGTGGCCTGGGCTCCCGGCACCCAGAAGGGCTGCGAGGCCACGACCGAAGCGAGAAAGCAGATGCCGCCGACCGCATTGAACTTGGTCAGCAGACCCACCACCAGGCAGCCGCCGATCGTCACGAGCGACCAACTGACGAACCGGTCGGCCTTCCAGAGAGCGGATGGCGGGGTGGCATCGGCCACGCGGCGGCGTTCGGCGGGCGAGAGGGATTCGTCCCAGGTGGCCTCGAGCCGCGAGCCGATGGCCGCGGCTTCGTTCATCCAGCCGGAGGCCTGCCGGTCGAGTTCCCGCCGCTTCTTGGCGACCCGTTCCCGCTCGAAGGGCACCTCGGCTGCTGCGGGCTTAGCGGCTTTGTCGGCGAGGCGGACGAGGTCGAGGCGATACTCCCGGAGATCCTCCCGGAGCCCGCCGAGCCAGGCGGTGAGTTCCTTGCCAGTTGCCTCGAGCGCGGCGTCGGCGGCCTTGCGGGCCTCGGGATCAAGCGGAACGGCCTTGGACCGTTCGGCCAGCCGTCGCCGCCAGTCGTTCAGGAGGCTCTCCTGCCAGGCTGCGGTCGCCTCCTCGGCAGATCTCCGGTCAACCGCACCGAGGGTGGCCGACCATGCGCCGGTCTGCGGCAGCGTCGCGCGGAAGCGGTCGGCGAGCGGGCCGACGGCCGCCTTGCGGAACCCGGCGCTCGACCACTCGGGGTCGCGGAGATGACTCACGCCCTCGAGAAAGAAATGGAGGCCGACCACGATCCGCAGAAACGCGAGTGCGACCAGGGCGAGGAGCGAGTTCCGCATCGAATCGAAGGGCTTTCCAGAGGCTGGAGGAGAAGGAGCGTCCCCAAGCAAGATAAGTTAAGTAAAACCGGGATTTCACCGGCTGACAAGCGACGGTGCGGGGGTTGTCAGCCGGGCCTGTCCCCTGCGAGAACCGAGGGCATCATGCGAATCATACTCTGTTATCCCGTCGAACCCCGGCACGTCGCCGAGATTGCCGAGGTCGTTCCGGCCGCAGAGATTGTCGATGCCGGCCAGGAACGCGTGGCGGCCGAACTGCCCGAGGCCGACATCTTCTGCGGTCATCCGAAGGTACCCGTTCCATGGGACAGGGTCGTCGAACGCGGCCGGCTGCGGTGGATCCAGTCCTCGGCGGCCGGCCTCGACCACTGCCTCGTACCGGACGTCATCGAATCCAGGGTGATCGTGACGAGCGCCTCCGGGGTGCTCGCCGATCAGGTGTCGGAGCATGCGGTCGGCCTTGCTATCGCCTGCACCCGGCGGCTGCCGCTGTTTCTGGCCCAGCAGGCGAATCGGGAATTCGTGAGGCGGCCCACCCGCGACCTCACCGGGGCCACCGTCGGCATCGTCGGGCTTGGCGGCGTGGGCCGCCGGCTGGCCGAGGTGCTCGCCCCGTTTCGGGTGCGGATCCTCGCGACCGACTGGTTTCCCGTGCGGAAGCCGGAGTGCGTCGAGTACCTTGGCCCTCCGTCCGCGCTGCCCGATGTCCTGGCCGCGGCCGACATCCTCTTTCTCTGCGCCCCCCTCACCGAGCACACCCGCGGAATGATCGATGCCGCGGCGCTCGCCCGGATGAAGCGGGGCTCGATCCTGATCAACGTTGCACGGGGCCGGCTCGTCGATGCCGCCGCGCTCGCCGCGGCGCTCGAGAGCGGCCAGCTCGATTCCGCGGCCGTAGACGTGACACCGGAGGAGCCTCCGGCCCCGGAAAGCCCCCTCTGGAGGGCGCCGCGGCTGATCATCACGCCCCACGTTGCCGGGCAGAGCGGGCGACGAATCGATGCGATGACCGATTTTTTCTGCGATAATCTCCGGCGGTGGCAGGAAGGCCGACCGCTGAGGAATCTGGTGGACAAGCGGCTGGGTTTTCCCGAGCCGCCGGCCTCCGGCGACGCGGGGCGGGCTTGATGGATTCCGGCACGGACAAGGCAGGTTGATGAGCACCACGATCATCCGCGAAGAGCAGCCGACGATCTCGGCGGCGGGCGACGTGGGCGCACAGTGCCCCGAGGAACTGCTCGCTCGCTACTCCGAGATTCTCGGCTCCGGCCGACTCCACTGGACCGAATACCACACCCTCTCCCGTCGGCTCGGCGCGGGAGGGCAGGGGGTGGTCTACCTGACGATGCGGCGGGGCGCAGGCAACTTTACGCTTCCGGTGGCGCTCAAGATCTTCTCCCCCGAGCGGTACGAGACCGAGAAGCTCTACATGGAGGCGATGGATCGGATCGCCTTCGTCGCCGCCCGCGTGGCCCAGATCCAGCACGACAACCTGCTCGACGTGCAGAACTTCGTCGAGCAGCGGCGGATCCGAATCATGGAGATGGAGTGGATCGACGGCTATGACCTCTCCCGCCTGCTCGCCCCGGAGATCCTCGAGCAGACGCGGGCCAGTGTCGACGACGGCCGCTGGAACTATCTCAACAACGTGATCGTGACGTCGGGGCCGCGGCAGTCGCGGCTCAAGCCGGGGGTGGCGATCGCGATCGTGCGGGAGTGTCTGGCCGCCCTCGCCGCGCTCCACCGTGAGGGGATCGTGCACGGCGACATCAAGACCTCCAATATCATGGTGAAGCGGACGGGCAACGCGAAGATCATCGACATCGGTTCGGCCCATGCCTGTGACGACCTGCCGCCGACGCGGACCTGCACTCCCGCGTACGCCGCCCCCGAGGTGCTCGAAGGCCGCGATAACACGCCCCGCAGCGACCTCGCCAGCCTCGGCTACGTGCTGATCGAGATGCTCTCGGGACAGCCTCCGTTTGCCGGGCTCAAGTCGTTTCGGGATCTGCTCGAGGCGAAGCGGTCGCTGGTGCACCGGCTCCCGCAGGTGCTGCCGTCGGAGGTCACCTGCAACGAACTGCTGATGGACTTCTGCCGGGGCATGATCGCCCCCGATCCGGGCCGGCGGTTTCCCAGCGCCGAGGACGCCGACCACACGAAGGGGGGCGCAGCGAGCTTCCATCGGCAGCTGATCGTGGGCGGCCTGGCGAGCGAATACGAAAACGAGATCCGCGCCTGGCTCGACGAGCTCGAGTGACCTGCGTGGCGGCCCTCCGCCGGCCGTGCTGCGACAGGCCGCGGTCGGGCAGGCTGCAAGCCTGCCCCCACGGATCGACTCGAACCCAGATCTCTGAGCACCAGTGGGCCGACTCCTAGGGGCCGGCCTTGGGCCAGATGGCCCGTGGCCGCAGGCTTGCAGCCTGCGGAATCCGGACTCGATCGGTAAGCCTCCCCCACTCTGAAGCGAGGGGCCCTTCTACCAGTCCGAGGCCGTCAGCCGAGCCGGCGGTAGATGCCGCGGACGAGCGCGGTGGTGGAACGCGGGGCCAGCCGCTTGAGTCGCCAGAGCCAGCGAGCCTGGGCTCCCACCACCACATAGCGGCGGTTGCGGTCGACGGCGGCGAGCACGCGATCGGCCACCCGCTCGCTGGTCCAGGCGGTTGTGGCCATCCGCCGCTTCGCCTCCCGCCGTTGGACGCCGTCGCCGAAGTGCCAGGTGTCGAGCAGGCCCGAGCGAAAGAAGCCGGGGCAGGCGACCGTCACGCCGGGCCGCCCGCGGTCGCATTCCGCTGCGATCGCCTCCGAGAGCGCCACCACACCCGCCTTGCTGGCCGAATAGGCGGCCATCGACGGCGGGGCGAGGATCGCGGCGATCGAGGCCATGTTGACGAGATGGGAGCGATCAGGGGCTTCGCGAAGCCACGGGAGAAAGGCCTCGCAGCCCAGGGCTGTGCCCAGGAGATTCGTGTCGAGCACCCGCCGCCACTGGGCCTCGGGCAGGGTGCCCACCTCGCCGGTGGCTCCCACGCCGGCGGCGTTGACGAGCAGGTCGAGGCCGGCCCACGCCGTCCTCAGCTGGTCGTGGAGGTCAGCCCAGAAGCCGGCGTCGCGGACGTCGCCCGGAAACCCGCGCACTCCAGTGGGCAGCGTCGCCGCGTTGAGTGGCTCGGGCAGGTCGACGGCCGCCACCTGCCAGCCGCGAGCGGCGAGCCGCTCGACCATCGCCTGGCCAAAGCCGCTGGCGGCCCCGCTCACGACGGCCGTCGCCGGGCGATTCGAGGCGGGGCGAAACCGGCGGAGCGGCACGGAAGCGAACTGGCTCGCGGGAGAAAGACGGTGGGAAGCGAGGGTGACGGGACTCGAACCCGCGGCCTCCAACGTGACAGGCTGGCGCTCTAACCAACTGAGCTACACCCCCGTGGGCCGGCCAAGGCCGGCTCCGGGACACTTCCACCGTAGCCAGGCAGAGTATACCGCCGCGGCCCGCGGCGCGAAGCGAACGGAAAAACGCCGGGCACGCCCCTACCAAACCCCGGCTGACGGGTCGAAGCCCTTGTTTTTCGCCGTGGCGAAATCCTGGTCTGCCTGGGCCGCGAGCCCCAGGGCCTGACAGGCCAGCCCGCGATGGTGGAGCATGACCGCGAGCCCGTGGTCCATCGTCCGCAGCCGGTAGGCAAACTCATCGGCATCGACATGAGGGGCGAGCAGAAGCAGCCGCCGCCGTTCGTCCTGGGTGGCTCCGACGGCGAGATTGAGGTCGTCGAGAGCCTCTTGCTGCCGTCCCAGCAGGTGGAGGATGTAGCCGCGGGTATCGAGGAATTCCGGGCTCTCTCCGCCGCTGCCTTCGAGGGCGCGATTGATGTCGGCCAGGGCGTGTTCCAGGTCGCGATTCGCCAAGGCTCGCATGTAGGCCCGATGATTGAGGGCGTCGGGGTCGCCCTCGCCGGCCAGGCCCACCGCCAGGTCGGCGGCCCGCAGCGCCTGGTCGAAGTCTCCCAGTACGCTGAGGGCGAGGGCCCTCACCCGCTGCGGCTGGACGGCGGCGGGCGCTGTGATCGCCGCCTGGTCAGCGTCGGAGAGCCCCCGGTGCGGCCGGTGATCTTCAATCTGAAGCATCGCTCGCCAGCAGAGCAGCCGGCTGCGGGAGTCGCGGCCGCGGTCGGCGGGATCGAGCCAGTCGAGCGCCCGGCTGACGTCCCGCACGGCCCAGCCGAGATTGCCGCGGCCTTCGTGGGCAATCGCCCGCTGGAGCGACCACTCGACCACGACCTCTCGCACGATCGGCATCACCGCCGGAGCGAGGATCAACGGCGCGATCACGAGGCCGGCGACCGCCGCCAAGAGCAGCCGCTTGGCCGATCTGGGCCGCCTGCGGGACGGAGGGGGAGCCGGTCGCCCCGGCCGGGGCGTGGCCCGGTCATCGGGATGGGGGTCGAATTCGGCCGGAATCGGAAAGCCCAGCCGGTCGTACTGCGTCGCTGCCATGGTCTGCCGCGGGAGTCGAGAGACGCTCCGGGGCCACCGCGACGGCAGCCCACCCCAAGTGTACGCAGCGGACCGCCGTCGTCCCATCGGCGTTGAGTTTGACGCCCCGCGCGGCGTGCCGTAGCCTGCGACGAACGAACCGCCGGAGCCCGCCACCGATGCCACTCTTCGAGATCGAAACCAGCGGCCACATCATCATCTCCTGGTCTGCCGATGAGCAGGCTGCGGCAGCCGTGGTGGCCGACGCCTATCCTGGCGAGGAGATTGTGCGGCTCACCCGCCGGCCCCGGGATACCTGGGTGATCTCGAAGTCGGCACTCGGACTGACCGACTCCCGGGCCGATCCCTGCCATACCGCCCGCGAGTGCCTGTCGAAGGCTTCGGGCGACAAGGTGCATGCGATCCGGCTCTACATGCATGAAACCGGCGACGACCTCGACCGGGCCCGCAAGGTCATCGAGTCGAACATGGTCATGGGCTGGTGATCCGCACCACCAAGAGCATCAGCCCCACGATCGCGGCTGCGCCGCCGACGGCGGATGCATCGACCGCCCGCCGCGTCTCGCGGAGCACGAGGGTGACGAGCTGATTCGGGGTGCCGAGGCCGCCATTGTCGGCCACTGCCACGAGCAGCCGGCCGCCATCGGGCAGGCTCGGGCCGAGGCAGAGCCCCTCGATGTTGCAGCCGAGGGCATCCTGCCAGAGCGGCGTCTTCGCGATGTGGAGTTCGCCGCGAACCGCGATCCCATCGGGAACGTCGGTGACGTCAGGGGCGACGACCGTCTCCACCAGATAGATCGAAGACACGAATGGCGGCAGCCCTGGGCCCGCCGCCCGCTCGAGCACGAGCAGCCGGCCGCGGTCGAGCGCTACGAGGGCCGTCACGCCCGAGAGCGGCTCGCCGGTGAACACCCGGACGAACCGGTGGGGCGGATCCACCGGATAGGCGAACTGGGCCTCGCCCGACGCCGACTCCGCGCCGGGAATGGCGATCCGCATCAGCCGCACCACCGTGCCGGAGGCGGCGGTGGCGGGGGGGCCGTCGGCGGGCACTGCCTCCTCGGTCGCCGTCCAGATGTGGCTGCCGTCGGGATCGACCGCGAGCGATTCCAGGCCCCGGTTGTGACGCCTGGTCTTGGCGATCGGCGGGATGGGCACGACGCCGAGCAGGGCTCCGGTGTCGATGTCGATCGCTCGGATCGCCGGGGTCTGCTCCTCGCAGACCAGCAGGCAGTCGGTCGGCACATGACCGCCGCGAGCCCGACGCTTCTCGGCGATCCGATCGAGCAGCCGCGGCGGACAGGCGGCCACGTCCTCGTAGTCATGCCGCTCGCCCAGCACCAGGATCTCCAGATCGGTGGCGGCCTGCGGCTCACCGGCGGGCGAGACCTCCAGCCGAAAAAACAGCAACCGGTCGCTGTTGTCCATGACCGCCGCGTACCGGTCGTCGCCAAGCCAGGTGACGCCGCTCAGCCCGGTCACCGGAAGGTCGCCACTGCCATCGACGGCCGCGGCCGTGTCGGGCAGCATCAGGGTGCCGGCCAGGGCAATCCGCGGCGGCAACGGATCGGCAGCCGCAGCGGGCAATCCCGAGGCGACGACCAAGGCCGACAAGGCCAAGGCAGGAAGCAGGCAGGGCGGGAGCGACATTCCCCGACTCTACCACGGCCTTAGCGCTGGGGCATGCAGTCGGCGATGGCTGATACGCTGCGGTGGGGACGCAGGCGGGCGTTTGCCGAATCCTCCGGGAGGACAGGAGCATTTTGGCGAGTCGACCCGTGGCCGCAGGCTTGCAGCCTGCGGAATGCGGGCCAGATTCGGGCAGGCTACAAGCCTGCCCCCACGGGCCAACTGGAACCGAAGCCTCGAAGTACCGGGCCAGGAATTGGGCGAGAAGACCCGTGGCCGCAGGCTTGCAGCCTGCGGAATCCGGGCCGCAATTGGTACGGCTTCCCCGGCACGCAAGAAAACGCCCATCGGACAGGGTCCCAGCCGGCGGCTGGGGAGTTCAGTTCGGCGATGCCGGCAGTTCGTAGGCGACCGGCTGAATCGGGCCACCCGCCGCTTCCTCATCGGCGAGGATCGCCCGGTTCGGCCGGTAACTGGAGGTGCCACCCGGCCGGTAGCCTGGGTCGGGCCGGCGGGTGGGGGGAGGCAGGCCGCCGGGCAGGGCCGAGGCGGCCGGCGGAGCGGCCGGTGGGGTGGCGGGCGGCGTCGCCGGTGTTGTCATCGCGGCGGGCATCGCGTCGAGTCCGGTTGCGGCAGCCGGAGCGGCAGCTGGCGTGAACGATGTCTGCGGCGAAGGCTGGAAGCTTCCGGCCGAGGAGAAGCGACTGCCGGTGGCCTGGCCGTAGCGACCATCGAGCCCGGCGGCGGGCTGGGCCGGCGGCCCGGCCATCGGATCGGCCGCACCTGCCGAACTCGCCGGCCAGGCCGATGACCCGCGGGCGTCAGCCATCCGGGCGGCCGACGCGGGGGCGGCGGGGGGTGGCTCCGACTCAAAGGCGGGCGCGGCGCCAAACCCGGCCATGGCGGCGGCTGCCGGATCGGTGGGGGTCGCCGGGGGAGCGGCCGCAGGCTGCTGGATGCTCGCGTAGGGACCCACCTGCGGAGCGACCGAGGCGGGCGGGGCGGTAGGCGCGGGGTCAAAACCTTGGCCGGGTTGCTCGGCCCGGGCAGCCACCGTCGTGCCATACGTTACGGCGGCTGGTTCGACGGTCGTTGCCGCTGCGGTCGCCGCGGCCGGCGGGCCGGCCTTGTCGAGCGCGTAGCCATCGGGCGTGCTGGTGGTGGGATACGGCTTTGCCACCTCCGAGGGCTTGGTGGGATCGGCGTCGAAGGAGGGGGCGGCCGTGAGCGATGAGCCGGGGGCCGGGCTGCTGAAGCTCCACCAGGAAGGCTTGGCTCCCCAACTGCCGGTCTTGCAGCCAGTCGCCAGCGTGGCGAGGACCACGACGGCGGCGGAGCCCCCGAGGGGCCGAAGGAAACCCTGCCGCCAGTGCCGGACCATGACCATGCCTCTGCCTCCGCGCGGGACGAACCGAAAACTGCGGAACAGGAAATAGGGGGGCGGGCCGGGTCGCGTCAACGGCAACCCCGCCCCCCCCAACCGCGACAACAAAGGAACCCATGCGGCGCCCCGGCTCGGGGGCGGCAAAAGTCAAAGCGCGGGCGTCAGCCGCGAGCCTGGGCAAACCGCTGCCCGATCGCGTCCCAGTCGATCACGTTGAAAAACGCGGAGAGGTAGTCGGCCCGGCGGTTTTGGTAAAGCAGGTAATAGGCGTGTTCCCAGACGTCGACGCCGAGCAGCGGCTTGTTGCCGTGCATCAGGGGGCTGTCCTGGTTGGCCGTGCTCTCGATCAGGAGTTTCCCCTGGGGATCGAGCGACAGCCAGGCCCAGCCGCTGCCGAACCGCTTCATCGCGGAGTCGCTAAAGGCCGTTTTGAAGTTGTCGAAGCTCCCAAACACGCTCGTGATCGCCTCGCCGAGCGGGCCGGTCGCCGCGCCCCCCTTGCCGTGGCCGAGCGAGGTCCAAAAGAGCGAGTGGTTGGCATGGCCGCCGCCGTTGTTGCGAACG
>JBJOHE010000226.1:0-2982 GCA_046047895.1 Planctomycetota bacterium
TCCGAGTGAGCGAAAGGCAGGATGCCTGTAGCGAACGTCCGGCGAAGGGGCATGGGCAGCCCCGAACCGCGGCCAACTCATGCTTGCCCGCAGAGGGCGCCGTCAAAACCTACACGAGTCCAAATCGCTTCCGCAAAAACCATTCGCCACACAAAAACCCCGCCAGCAGCAGAAACAGCGGCCACTTGTCCCACGGCGTATATGACCACTGCTCGAGCGTCTCAAACGTGGCCGGCCGGCTGCGGATCTCCTCGAGAATGTCGGTGAGTTCTTCCGGTGTTCGCACGCCACCGGGCGTCGCCTCGGCCAGCTGTCGCATGAGCAGCGGATTGGCCCGAGGGTTGGCCAGTTCCAGATCCTGACGGAAGATCGTGAAGCGGGCCGACCGCTCTACGACGCTTCCATCCTGTCTGGTCGCCTTCACCACGAGCCGCCAGTCTCCCGGCTCGGCAAAGTCGGCGACGCTCCCGGCGAAGGTTTCCCCACGTCTGCCGACGCGGATCGGCCGGATGGCGCCGCCGGGAGCAATCACTTCGGCGGCGAGGGCGACATCGGCCACAGCGGAGCCATCGGGCTTCGTGAGGCCGGTGTCAAACTCCAGTGTGTTGCCGGGCGAGAGCCGCCGTTGAGCCAGCCGGAGCCACAACGAGTCTTGTTCGGCGTCGTCTTGCCGGGCCAGCCACAGCACCAGCTGTCGCCAAAAGCGACGATGCTGATCGATCGCCCCCTGCATCGCCCACTGCCAGGTGGAGTCGGCGGCGAAGGCCAGCACACGGCCGGCGCCATATTCCCTGCCGACCAGGAGCGGGCGACCGTCGGCCGTGGTCGCCAACGGTTTGGCGGTGGGCACGAGCTGCCCGAGGTCGTTGGCGCCGGCCAGCGGTGGGAGGCTCTCCCAGGCGGCGCGGGATTCGGCATCGGTCTTTCCCAGGCGCAGGATCGACACTCCTCCAAACCGCTGATCGGGCACCATCCGCACAGGCCCCTTCATATGGAGGCCCGGCCGCACCGCCTCATCGAAGGGCTGCCGCGCGAGGCGATCGGGCGCAAAGGGGAGCGCCGGCTTGAGCTGCGTGCTGCCCCAGCCTCCGGCCTCGAAGGCATGAAAGCCGCCGAGCAGGCCGAGGCCGGCCCCCTCCTCGACCCGCCGGGCGATCGTCTCGATGTCGGCCGCGCGGAGCGCCGCGGCATCGAGGTCACCGATCAGGATCACGTTGAAGGCCGTCTGCAGATCGCGCGACAAGTCGACGGGCCAGGCATTCCGCCCCGCCTTCGTCGAGTCGATCCATTGAAACTCGACCTGCATATCGGGGCTGGCTGCCAGCACCCGCCGCAGAAAACGCTGCTCCACCCGGAGAGCCCCCTCGAGGTAGAGCACCCGCAGCCCGCCATCGACCACGTCGACAAACGTGGAAAGCTCGTTGTTGCTCGTCACCACCTCGCCTTCCTGCGGCTCCACGACGAGTGCCAGTTTGCGCTCGCCGAGGCTCGACGGTGTCCAGGCCAGCCGCACCGGCAGTTCGGTCGATTCGGCGGTGCCACGAACCGTCGTCCGCGAGACCTCCTCCAGGCGGCCGGCGTCGTCCTCCGCCAACAGTTTGACCACCGCCTCACGATCGGCCAGGCCGTCGAGCCGCACGCGGCCGGCCACCTCCAGTGCATTCTTGAGATACACCGTCTCGGCGACCGACAGGTTGACGATCGATGCATCGCGGCCCTGGCTGCCGCCCCGCTGCTGACCGAGGGTGATGCTCCACAGGGGCACGCCCGCGTCGCCCAGCTTGCGGGCCGCCGTCTGCGGCGGCATGTCGCGGGGAGGATAGGCATGCTGGCCGCCATCACTGAGCACGATCACGCCGGCCAGAGAGCGGCCCGCCATCGACCGCACGGCATCGTCGATCGCCGCGCCGATGGCGGTCTCCTCGCCCGCAGGCTCCTCACCCAACTCGCCGAAGTCGAGCGGATCACGGCCGACGGCCGTGGCCGGCCCGGCCTCACGGTTGAATCGCCAGGTGGCCACGCCGACCCCCTGCTCTGCCTCCAGGTCGGCAAGGTCGGGCCGTATGGCATTGACCGCCGCCGTCAGTTCCTCCCAGCGGGTGCGACCGTTTGGCCCGTCGGCTACCGACATGCTCTGTGACGCATCGGCCAGGATAAGCAATGTCGTCTCCCGCTGGGCCTTGCTCGTCGCGACCAGCGTAGGCCGCAGCATACAGGCCACCAGCGCCACGAAGGCTCCCAGTCGCAGGAACACCAACGCGGCCACCCGCTTCCGCGACACCCGCGTGCGGTCGGGACCCACGAGAAACAACACGACCGCCAGGATGGCTGTGACGGCGCCGACCAGAACCCACGAGCCGACCGGATCGAACTGGATCGCCAGGTCTTCCACCATCGTGATTGCCAGGAGGCAGGTGCCGGCGGGGGTGAGGCATGTGTCGCTCATGTCGCAGCCTCTTGCAGCACCGGAGGCAGCGGCGGCGGGGTGGCTTCGATCTCGCCTGCGTCAGAAGCCGCCGGCTTGTCGGCCTGATTGTCGAGCGGCACATAAAACCGGTTGGCGAGCATCCAGTCGATCGCCATCGCGGCCGCCGCCACGAGAATCAGCCAGCCGAAGAGTTCGGCGCCGATCCTGCCCAGCGCCACGTCCCGCACGAGGTCGGCATCGGTGCGGGCCAGCCGATGGCCCGGCCCGAGAACCGTCGCCAACGGCTCCGGGGCGAGGCGGGCGAAATCGGTCGCCGCGGGAGCCAGATTGGCACTGAACCCTTTGGCAAAGCCTCCCACCTGGCCGCCGGAACGCAACACGTAGTTGCCCGTCGCCCGGGTGTCGGTCACGGTGACCGTGCCCCGCCGCGGATCGACGGCCACGGGCACCTCGTCGCCGGCCGGCGTGCGAACGAACACGCTGTTGATGTCGCCGCGGGCCACGTGGACGACGGCCGTCTCGCCGGCGGTGATGTTGCGATCGTCGGCGGTGTC
>JBJOHE010000227.1:0-3522 GCA_046047895.1 Planctomycetota bacterium
ATCCCGGTCGAGCTGATCGAGGTTCTCGGTCGATTCGACCAGAAACTCGTCGATGAATTCGCGGTTGTCGGTGGCCATGGGATCGCCCGGGTCAGCGGCAGCCGGGCCCGCGGGCTGGCTCAATCCGCCGCCGCGACCCGCACGACCAAACTATACCCCCGGAATTGGCGCCGCCTGCCGGTTCGGCCGGCGGGCCGCTCAACCCGCAGATTCGCCACCAACGACCGGCACTGCCGGCTCCGGCCCACAGCCCGGCACCCCCGCCTCGGGCTCCTCCTCCAGGAGCGGCCACAGGTCGTCAATGTCGTCCTTGAAAAAATCACCGATCAGGATGTCGGTGAGCAGGCCCTTGGCAGCGGCATGGCGGCGAACGATCCGACCAAAATTCAGCCCCTCGTAGAAGCCGCAGACGAGCTTTCGCATCCGATCCATGCCGGCGAGATACCCGGGGCCCCAGCTGCCCAGTGCCTGTTCGGACGTGTCGCCCTCGGCCAGGCCCGCGGCGATCGCATCGGCGGCCAGCGCCCCGCTCTTCAGGGCGAGGAGGATGCCCGACGAATAGAGCGGGTCGAGGAAGCCGAGGGCGTCGCCCACAAGCACCCAGCCGTCGCCCGCCACCTGACGGGAACGATACGAATACTCCTTCGCGATTCGAAATGGCTCGACCCGCTCGGCACCGGCCAGTCGCGGCTGGAGCCCCGGACACCGGGCCACCTCCTCGGCGTAGATCGAGCCGGGGTCCTTCGCCTCACGGCCCTGAAACAGATGGGTGAAGTCGGCGACCACGCCGACGCTCGTGAGGTCATCGGCCAGCGGGATGAACCAAAACCATCCCTTGCGGCCAGCGGTCTGCATCACGAGGGTGGCCCCGGCATCGCGGCCGGCATCGCGGGCCGCTCCCCTCCAGTAGGTCCAAATCGCCGCCTTCTTGAGCTCCGGATCCCACTGCCGCAACCCCAGCCGATCGAGGATCAGCCCGCTCTGGCCGGCGGCATCAACCACGACCTGGCACCGGACCGTGCGATCGGTTCCGGCCTCGTCGCTCACCCGCACACCCACGGCCCGGCCGGCTTCGAAAAGCACCTCCAACACCCGCACGCCCTCTTCGACCGAAACCCCCTTGGCCCGGGCGTTGTCGAGCAGGAGCTGGTCGAACTCCCGTCGTGTCACCTGCCAGGTACGGGCACTTTCATGCGGCTTGTAATCCGCAAAGTAAAACGGTTCGGAAACCCGTCCGTGTTCCGAGATGAACTGGACGCTGTGCTTCTCCACGAAGGGCCCGCCGCGAAGAACCGGCAGGATTCCCAGCCGCTCGAGTACCCAGAAGGTCTCGGGAATCAGCGACTCACCGACGTGATACCGAGGAAACCGTTCCCGCTCGAAGAGCGTGACCCGGTGGCCTCGCTCGGCCACGAGCGTCGCGGTCGTGGCCCCGGCCGGGCCGCCGCCGATGACCACCACCTCAGGATCAGCCTGCCGAATCATCGCGTTGGACTCCTCGGATCGTCATCCGCGGACCGCCCGGTCCACGGATCACCACTGGGTAGCGTAGGCGCGGAGGCCCACCCGGGCCAGCCGAACCCCGGTGCCAGCGGGGACCGAGAGCCGCCACCTCCCTGCCCCCGCGGCGGTGCCTCAGGTTTCGAACTGCCGCAGGGCCTCGATCGCGGCCAAGGCCCGGTCCAGGCCGCCAAGCCGGCTGATCGCCTTCTTGGCCGCCACAAGATCCTCGACCGAGATTTTCGAGGCCTTACCCCGGGCCGGCTTGGCATTGGCCGACACCGGCCCGGCGGCAGCCTGGCCGGCCTTCTTCCGCCGGCGGGGCCGGAATCCCATCCGCTTGAGCACCATGCTGACCTGCGGCGAGGAGACTGCGATGCCCCGCTTTTGCAGCGCGGCGATGATCGTGACCGGACGGGGCTTCTCGCCGGCCGCCTTGAGGGCCGCAGCCGCCTTGCGGATTTCCTCCGACTTGTTCACTCCGCCGTCCTTCGCCGACGGCT
This sequence comes from Planctomycetota bacterium, assembly GCA_046047895.1. GTDB lineage: Bacteria > Planctomycetota > Planctomycetia > Pirellulales > UBA1268 > QWPN01. The sequence continues at coordinate 2,004 of JBJOHE010000227.1, forward strand.
TGGGCTTCGCAGCCGCGGGCTTGGTTTCAGACTTCTCGCTCATCGCCATACCATCCTCTCGCTAGGACACTCGAACTCGGTCCACGCCAGGTCGCGGTACCATAATTGGGAATTAACACGCGATATACTACCGCCTTCACATTATCATCTCAAGGAGGCGATCTGTTTTGTAAGCACTCCTCCTCAGGTGTTACACAGAAGGAGGGGGCCGAGGCCCCGTCACGATGCCATTTGATTCCCTCTGGCTCACCCTGGCGGCAGCCGCGGGCGGCTGCATCGCCCTCCAGGCGACGACCAATGCCGCCCTCCGCCAGCAGCTGGGCGACGCCCGGTATGCCGCCTTCTTTTCGATCTGCGGCACGATCCTCACGGCATCGGCGTTCATGGCGCTCGTCCGCCCGGCCGCCCCGGCCGCAGCCGCCATCCGCTCGACGGCCTGGTGGAACTGGCTGGGAGGCCCGCTGGGGGCCTTGATCGTGTTGGCGGGCGCCACCCTCACGCCTAAACTCGGTGCCGCGGCATTCATCGCGGCAGTCGTCGGCGGTCAATTGATCTGTTCGCTCGCGCTCGATCACTTCGGACTGATGAACCTGCCGCAGCAGCATCTCAGCGGGAGCCGGGCGATCGGCGCGATCATGGTGTTCGCAGGCGTCTTATTGGTGCGTTATGGCTGACATGAAAACCGCTCGCCCTCCGCGGGCGGCCAGCCGCGGGAAAGCGGCTGCTTCCGCCGATCCTGCAACCCGGCGGCAGGGCTGGTCGTGGAGCCTGATCAACCTCGTGCTCGACGCGGCCCTGCTCGTGGTGTTCATGGCACTCTGCTTCGCCGCGGTGGTCGTGCGGTTCGTGTTTCCGCCCGGGCCCGCCGCAGGCGGCTGGTCGCTCTGGGGCCTCGACTATGACGCCTGGGGCGGCATCCAGTTCGCCCTGCTCGGCATCCTGGCAGGGGGCATTCTCGTGCATGTCATGTTCCACTGGTCGTGGGTCTGCAACGTGATCGCCACGAAGCTCGCCGGCCGTGGGGCCCGGGTGGACGACGGCCTGCAAACGATCTACGGCGTGGGCCTCCTGATCGGGCTACTGCTCGGAGTCGGCGTGGCCCTCGCCGCGGCCGTGCTGACCGTTCACGGGCCGGCCTGAGCAGCCTCGGGCACGCAAAAGGGACAGCCCGGAGCAGGCTCCGGGCCAAACGAGAGGCCGCCGGCTCCGCGGACGAGCGACACCAGGCCCGTCAGCACCAGACACCAGGCAGCGACGGCATGGATCCGCTGCCGGGTGGCGACGCCAAGCACCGAGCCGCCGAGCCCGGCAGCGACCATCGCCGGCACCGTGCCCAGCCCGAAGATGACCATCGTCGCCAGTCCGGCCGGCACGCTGCCGGTGCTGCCGGCCAAGGCCAGCATTCCGTAGAGGAGCCCGCAGGGCAGCAGGCCGGTGAACAGTCCCGCCAAAAACACGTCGGAGGCGGCCCGTGCGCCGAGCAGTGCCTTGAAGGCCGCGGCACCGGGACACGAGGCCA
>JBJOHE010000228.1:0-3521 GCA_046047895.1 Planctomycetota bacterium
AGACGCGGGAGAACGACTGCGACAGGAACTGCGTGAGCGTGAGCTTGGGGTGCTCCTGGAGCATCGTCACGAGCCGGCCGAGTTCCACGCCGTAGGGATGCGGCTTGATCTCCTTGGGCTCGGGGGGAAGCTCGTCGTTGGCCCGGTCGAGAATTCGCTCGTTGCCGTCGGGGCCGATGAAGTGGATCCGGGCATGGGGATTGGCGATCGCCGTCTGCTCCAGATACTCCTCGACGCTGCCGCGGCCCCGCTGAAACTTCGCCTCCATCTCGATCGTGACCCGGGTGCCGTGGTGGATCGGCTCGCCCCGGTCGTTCTCCGCCACCCACTCGATGGCGTGCTTCTTCATCAGCTCGGCCCCGCCCTTGCCGGCCGGGATGTCGACGCCTTCTCCCTTGCCGTTGAGAATCTGCGGCTGGTTGGTCTTGGTGTCGATCCGCAGCTCGTAGTAGTGGGCCGGATGCTTGGCGTCGATCTTCGAGATGATCTTCACCGGCTTGCCGGTGGTGAGCACGCCATACATGCCGGCCGCCGAGATGCCGATGCCTTGCTGGCCGCGGCTCATCCGCAGCCGGTGAAACTTGGAGCCGTAGAGCAGCTTGCCGAAGATCAGCGGGATCTGCTTGCTGACGATGCCGGGGCCGTTGTCCTGCACGCCCATCCGGTAGCGGCTGCCGCTTTCCCCCACCTGTTCGATGTGGACCCAGATCTCCGGCAGGATGCCCGCCTCCTCGCAGGCGTCGAGGGCGTTGTCGACCGCCTCCTTGACGCTCGTCAGCAGGGCCTTGCGGGGGGAGTCGAAGCCGAGCAGGTGGCGATTCTTCGCGAAGAACTCGCTGACCGAGATATCCCGCTGGCCGGCGGCGAGGCTCTGGGCGGTGGCCCGCCGCTTGGTTTTGGCGGCCGGGGCATGGCCGTTGGAGATCGGCTCGGCCACCACCGGAGCGGCGGAGTCTGGTGCAGCGGAAGCGGACGAGGCGGGCCGGGCCGGCTTGCCTCGGCGAGCGGTCTTGGGCATGGAATATTCCGCGAAAAAGCCTGGGAAAAACCAAACTGTGACCTCCCCCGGCTCGCTTGGCAAGAGGCGAAGAGTTTGCCGGTCGGGGGAACCTTGCAGCCCGACTCTGTCGTTGCTTCGGGGCCTCCGGTCGACGGGGCAAGGTGTGCCTGTCGGGCAGGTGGGCCAGCCGCCGCATCCTCGGGGTGATGCGGGGGATGCGTTCCCGCCGAAGTCCTTCCAGACACGATCGTTGCCGCCCTGGCCCAGAAGCCGACGGCAGCGGAGACCAGAGGGGGGAGGCATCGATGACATCCACACAGAGGCTGCGGCGCTGGCTGCTCGGAACGGCGGTCGCGATCGAACTGCTCGCCACGGGCACGAGCTTCGCGCTGCCGATCGACGGTGGTGTCGAAGGTCCCGTACCCGACGTCTTCTACAACTTCTACACGCCACCGGTGCCCGTTGGCCCGCATCCGGCGATGGGGGCGCAGCTCTATGTCTCGCCGCGGCCGGTGCCGCCCCGTGTGGGACACACCTGGATCACCTACCCGCCGTTCATGCCGCACGAGTTTCTGTACAAGCATCGGCGAAAGTATGTCAGGCCCGCCGGCGTGACCGGCCTGCGAACGACCGTCCACGGCTACTGGTGGTGAGGAGCATGAGCATGCAGCGATCGATCGGCCCGCGGGCCCTGCTGGTGGTTTCCAGTGTCATGTCGGCGGCCGTCTGGCTTGCCGCCGCGACCCACGTCCAGGCGATCCACCCGGGCCGCGGCCAGGCTGCGACGGGCTGCGTGGGAGGCTGCGGCCAGCCGGGCTGCAATCACTGTGGCAGTTGTGGGCATGGCTGTCGCGGTGGGCACTGCTGCTACGCCGGCCCCGGCCTGCTCAACCATCATTGCGGCCATGGCCACTGCGACGGCCATTGGATCCATCACGACACGATCGAGAAGCGGTACTTCCTCCGCAGCCAGGGCAAGAGCTGGCACAGCGCCTGGTACAACCCGGCCGACGGCCGACCAATCGCCCTGGTGGTGCCGCCGACGGCCGAGTTTGAATCCCAGTATGCCTGGGGCGTGCCAAGCTCCCGCGTGATGCCTCTCTATCACCAGTTCCGTCGGCCCTACCCCGGCCCGGGTGCCCTGCCGGGCAGCGGCGGCGCAGGCTTCCTGCCCACGCCGAACCAGCCGAGCGACACGGTCCAATTCGGGGTCAACGCCGTCCGCGGCCCGTGGGGCGCGTACTGAGCCGATTCGCCCTCTGACCAACGTCGATCCAGGCCGCAAGCCCGGCTGATATCATTGATATCATCGCGGGCATGCGTGGAGGAGAAACCATGGGTCAACTGATCGTGCGGAACTTGGCGGACGAACTCATTCAAGCGCTGCGAAGACGGGCGGCTCGGCACGGCAGATCGGCCGAGGCGGAGCATCGTGAGATTCTGCGGGAGATCCTCGGCGCCGAGATGACGAGGCGATCGTTCAAATCGTTCCTCGCGAGGATGCCCAATGCTGGCGACGACGCCGACTTCGCCCCCCAACGCGACATGCCCAGGAAGCTCTCGTCGTGAGCTGGCTGCTGGACACCAACGTGTTGTCTGAGCTTCGAAAAGGTCAGCGGGCGAATGCTGGGGTTCGGCGCTGGTTCGACACGGCCGTCGATCGCGACTTGTTCACGAGCGTGCTCGTGGCCGGCGAACTTCGCCGAGGAGTGGAGTTGATCCGCCGTCGTGACCGAGCTGCGGGGGACGGCCTGGCAGAATGGCTTGAATCGCTCATCGAACGATTCGGGGAGCGACTGCTTCCCATCGATGCCTCCGTAGCCACGCGGTGGGGCGAACTGAACGTGCCCGATCCCGTTCCGACGGTCGATGGCCTTCTTGCCGCGACGGCATTGGTGCACGATCTCACGCTGGTCACGCGAAACGTGCGGGATGTCGCGAGGACAGGGGTGCGTTTGCTTGATCCATTTACCGGCCGTTCATCAGCCCGATGAGGGCTCGCTCGAGAGGTTTTCGCGGTGTGACCGAGTTGGCACCGTCCAATTCCGGGTCAACGCCGTCCGCGGGCCGTGGGGCGCGTACTGAGATCCGCGGCCTTCTACCCGCTTGTCAGCCGGATCAGGCCGGTCCACGCCGCGGCTCGTCGGCCCGGCGGCCGAGGTTGCCATAGCGGTGGTAGTCATGGGAGATGCTCTGCTCGCGGAGCACCCAGAGCAGCTCGATCCGGCCCGCCTGGCTGACTGGCACGTCGGCGATCCAGTGGCCAGCTGCTGCGGCCGCCGCCCGCACCGCGGCCGGCACCCGGTCGCGACTGGCATAGCGAAGCCGGAGATCGGATCTCGCAGCCAGCGCGGCCACGGCCTCGTCGCCCTGCTCGATGAGTTCAATGCCCGCCGCCCACGAGGAAGTCTGCTCGTCGAGCGCGGCCTGCCACTCCGGCCCGCAGCCGGGGGCGAACGAGGCCAGCACCCGCGCCCCCGTCACCCGCGCCGCAGCCACCCGGGCCACGATCTCAAACCAG
>JBJOHE010000229.1:0-5437 GCA_046047895.1 Planctomycetota bacterium
TCAGGCCGGGCCGGCGGCAACGACATCGGGGCCGGCCTCCGCGGCGTAGGCCGCGAAGTTGTCCTTGAACCGAGCCGCGAGTTTGCGGGCCGCCGACTCCCAGGCGGCCTCATCGCTCCAGGCCCGATGCGGCACGAGCAGTTGATCGTCGACTCCGGGCACCCGCGACACCGCGTCGAGCCCAAACACCCGATCACGATGCACCGGGGCTTCATCGAGAGCACCGGTATTGATCGCATCGATGATCCGGCGGGTGCTCGCCAGGTCGATCCGCGTGCCCACGCCGTAGGGACCGCCCGTCCAGCCGGTGTTCACCAGCCAGGCGCGGGCCTCATGCCGCCGGAGCTTCTCGGCCAGGAGACGGGCGTAGACCGTCGGGTGCCGCATCAGGAAGGCGGCGCTAAAGCAGGCCGAAAACGCCACCTGCGGCTCCACGATCCCCATCTCGGTGCCCGCCACCCGCGCCGTGTAGCCCGAGAGAAAGTGATACATGGCCTGCTCCCGCGAGAGCCGGCTCACCGGCGGGAGCACACCCGAGGCATCACAGGTGAGGAAGATCACATGCTTCGGATGCGGCCCCACGCACGGCACCTGGGCATTGTCGATGTATTCGATCGGATAGGCGGCTCGCGTGTTCTCCGTGATCGCGCTCGATTCAAAATCGACCGCCCGGGTGGCCGGATCGTAGACCACGTTTTCGAGTACCGTGCCGAATTTGATCGCCCGCCAGATCTCCGGTTCCTTGGCCTCCTCGAGATGGATGCACTTCGCGTAGCAGCCTCCCTCGATGTTGAACACGCCGTCGTCGCCCCAGCCATGCTCGTCGTCGCCGATCAGCCGGCGGGCCGGGTCGGCCGAGAGCGTCGTCTTTCCGGTCCCGGAAAGACCGAAGAAGAGCGAGACATCCCCTTGGCGACCGCCGACGTCGGGCGCCTGGTTGGCCGAGCAGTGCATCGACAGAATCCCCCGGCCCGGCAACAGCCAGTGCATGTAGGTGAACACGCCCTTCTTCATCTCACCGGCGTATTCCGTGCCCAGGATCACCTGCTCCCGACGCTCGAGGCAGAGATCGATGCTCGTGCGGCTGGTCATCTGGGCCGTGAACGGATTGGCCGGAAACTGGCCGGCGTTGTAGATCACGTAGTCGGGGGCTCCGAACCGCTCGAGTTCATCGAGCGTGGGCCTGATCAGCATGTTGTGCATGAAGAGGGCGTGGTAGGCCCGGGCACAGAGCACCCGCACCTTCACCCGCGTGGCCGGATCCCAGCCGGCATAGCCATCGCAGACGTAGACCTGGTCGCGGGTGTTGAGGTAGTCGATCGCCCGCTGCCGATTGAGCAGGAAGGTGTGCTCGTCGATCGGGTGGTTCACCGGCCCCCACCAGATGTCGTCCTCCGACTCGGGCCGATGGACCACATGCTTGTCGGCCGGGCTCCGGCCCGTCTTCGCGCCCGAGCGGATCGCGATCGCCCCCGAGGCCACGATCCCGGCCCGCTCCCGTGAGACGGCATCTTCGTAGAGCCGGCCCGGCGGGGCGTTTCTCACGACGACCGGAACGGTGATCTCGTGGGCGGAGAGGTCGACGTGGACGGGCATGGCAGGAGACTCCGGCGGGCAGAAAGACACACAAACTCCGAGCATGACGGCGCCGGTGCGGCGGCGGCGGCCGGCAGGGACAGCGAGGCCTGCGGACCGGCGAGCCGGGCGGCGGTCGCGGCAATCCACGGGGCGAGGCTCCAGCCGGCGGCCCCGAGCAGAATCGCGACGCCGCCGAGGATCGCCACCGCCCCCCAGGGATTCCGCCGCACCCGCACAGGCCTAACCCCCCGCCGCACCCGCCGGGCGAACTCGCTCCAGGCCTCGTTCGAGGTGCGGGTGCCAGTGGCCACGAGGCTCACGCTGCGGGTGACGCCGCGGCCGTCGAGCGACACCTGCAGCCCGCGGGCCGGCAGCGCCACCGTCTCACCGGCCCAGCGGGCCGAGTTGTCGAGGCCGCCCACCACCTCGGCCACCACCGGCCGCAGCCGCTCGATCGTGGCGTTGTAGACCACGAGGCGGGGCCGCATCACGAGGATCGCCACGCCCACGACCAGGCCGCACAGCAGCAGGAGCATCGCCGTGGCCCATGGCGACGTGCCGACCGCAGGCTGCACCAGCGCCAGCGGTCCGACGGCCACGAGCCCGGAAACCCCGGCCGCCAGCAGGGCAAGATCGATCGCCCCCGGGAGCACCATCGGCCGACGGCGGAGATGAAACCAGCCGATCAGGAGCAGATACAGCCCCAGGGGCACGACGGCGACCGCGAGCGGAATCCCGGCCAAGGTCGGATTCATCGAGGGGCCTCCGGCAGAGACGGGCCCATCAACGCCAGGCCAGCCAGGCGAGCAGGCCCAGCCAGCCGAGTTCCACGATCACGGCGACTGCCAGCCAGCGGACCGCTCCGGCGGTGGTCATGCCGGGGTTCCTGCGGCTCAAACGGCGTCGGGCACCGCGAAGGGGATGTCGCGGGTGAAGGCATCGGCAAACTCGAAGACATTGTGGAAGTCCTCCCGCTTGTCGCTGCGGGTCTTTCGCATCTGACCGATGTCGATCATGTTGAACACGATCTCGCCGATGTCGGCCGTGCGGCGGATGCCCCAGGTGCCGAGCACCGTGGGGGCGAGAAACCCGTACTGCTGCTGGCCATAGAGCCGCGCCGCCTCGCAAAGCTGGCGACCCGACACATGCCGCTCGACCCGCCGCCGCTCCCGGCGGGGACGGGCCTTGGGCCGCCTCTCCCGCTGCTCTTCGGCGGCGGCTGGCTCGAGTTCCTCCTCGGGCGGCTCCGCCCCGAGCCCCAGGGTCTCCTGGGCATAGGAAAGCGCCTCGAGCACGAACAGGTAGGCGTCGAGGGTGTACCGCCGATCCTGCTTCAGGAGCTGGAAAAGCGGGTGGGAAGGATCGACGAGGGGCATCGGTCGCTCGGCATGCCGGCCAGGATTGTCTTTCCTGGCAGTATACCGCAGCCCCGGCCCAGAAAAGCCAGGCCCGGCGCTTCGCCCGGTGCCGCGGCTATCGGGCGGCGGGCCCGGCCTGGCCCGGCAGATCTTCGAGCACGTATTTGTAGCCGAAGGGGGTGACAGGCTTCGCGAAATCCCGGATCAGGTCGAGGCTCTTGTCGATCAGGTTGGTCCGCGGGTCAAACTGGTAGACGTCGCGGTCGTTGCCCCCGGGCTTGTAGATCTGGATCGCGAACGGCATCAGGTCGCGGGCCTGGAGAATCAGCTCCACCTTCGAGAAGTTGGCGGCATCGGCCTGGAACCGCGGCAGGGCCTCGAGCCAGACCTGCTGATTCTGCACCTCCGGCGGGGTGATGATCCGCATCCAATACCGCTTCTTGAGCGTGTCGGCCTTGGCCCCGAACACGAACGGCAGCGGACCGTCGCTGATCGCCTTGCCCCGCATCTCCGGCGGCAGCCGGGTCTCCCGCAGCTGCTTTTCCGAATGGCGGAATTCGTAGATGCTCTCGCCGTTGCACACCCAATGCTCGCCCGAATCGCCGCCGCGAATCTCGTAGCGGCGGGCCTCCGGGCTCCACTGCTTCGACTCCTTCACATGGAAGAGGCCCTTGTCGGGCGCGGCGTATTTCAACTCACCGGTGCTCTCGGCGAAGGCGAGCTGATCGCCGTTGGGACCAGCCGGGCTCCAGGCGTTGTATTCCCACTTGTGAAAGGTGCACGACCAGGTGCGGACCGCCGCATTGCGGGCCTCCCAGGCCGCCAGGAGCTGATCGAGCATCGCCTGCTCCTGCGGCGACAGCACCGGCGGCTGCACCGGTGGCACCACGGCAAGTCGCTCGGCCGGCTCAGCTTGGCCAGTGGCTGGCTGCCCCGCCGCTGCCTGGCCCGCTGCCTGGCCGAAGCACGTCTCACTCGTACCGAGCCAGCAGAGGGCGACCACGATCAAGACGGGCAGACTGCGGAAACGGCGCACGGCAAGGCCTCCGGAGAATTCGGGCCGGGACTCTACCAACCCCCTCCCCGCCCGACGAGAGCGATTTGAGCCGCATTCGAGCAGCCTGGCGTCGGCTCGGGGGCGGCAAAAGTTGCGTCGCGGGCGAGGATACGCCCACATGCTCCGCGAGCGTTCGCCGACCCCCGAGCCTCCCTTATGGGGCCTGGCGGGCCACTGGGTACGAGCGCTGGCGATCAGCCGTTCCCGGCGGCCGCGCGGAGGTCGGCGAGTTCCCGGGCGAAGCCGCCCGAGAGGATTGGAAACCGGCACCAGGTCTTCGGGTCGAGGTTTTCGTCGTCGAGCTGAAACGAGGGGGCATACCGCTCCCGCTTCCACTGGTTGCGACTCCAGAGCGTGAAGAACCGCTCAACCCACACCGCCAGTTGGCGGGGCTCATGTCCAGGAAACTCGCCGCAGACCCGCCGCCAGACCTCGAGAGGCGACTGCCGGTCGCGGATCGCGGCCCGCTCCACCGCGTCGAGCAGATCGTAGGGCATGAGGTCTGACTCGTCGGTCTGGCCCGCCGCCGCCGGCCTCAACTCCGCCGTGGGCTGCTGGGCGTTGACCGCTGCCAGGGCGGGAATCGACCCGAGGCCCTCAGGGCCCTGCCGCTCGAGCCAGACGAGCCACCGGCGGAGGTAGGCCTTGTCGATGCCGGCGATCGGCGCGATCCCGCCGGCCGTGTCACCATCCATCGTGGCGTAACCCACCGCCGCCTCGGAGCGGTTGCTTGTGGAAACAAGCAGCCCGCCGGTGAGGTTGGCGAGCATCCACACGCCGGGGGCGCGAGCCCGGGCCTGGATGTTCTGCCGGGCGATGTCGTCGCTCTCCCAGGAGAGCGGCCGGCCGATCGCAGCCGCGACGATCTGTTCGTAGGCCTGCACCACCGGCTCCACGTCGAACTCGTGGAATACAGCACCCAGCGCGGCCGCCAGGTCGCAGGCGGCGGCCCGCGTCACCGGCCCGGAATTCGCCGTCGACTGATAGACGCAGGTGACCGCCGCCGCCGTGAGCTGCCGGATCGCCGCGTCGTCGCCCGCGACCGGCTCGGGCAGCCCCAGCCGCCGGGCCGCCCGGGCCACGCCCAACTCCCCCGCCGCCAGCCGCACGGCGATCGCGATCAGGCAGGCGACGGCCGAGGAATCCGCCCCGCCGCTGGCCGACACGACATAGCCCCGAGAGCGGCTCTTGCGGGCGTAGTCATAGAGCCCGAGCGCAACGGCCCGGGCAAACTCCTCTTCCTTGATGTGACCGCCCCGCTCCCAGGCGTCACGAACATCCCGCGGGGTCGGGTGGGCCTCAACGACCGGCGGAGCGAAGTCCACCACCACCAGATCGTCGCCCGGCCCGGAGCAGCCGCCAGCCAGCCGCGCCTGCGCTGGCCGGAGCGCGTCGAGGTCGAGCACCGCCGTCATCAACGCGTGATCGGCGAAGGAAAACCGTC
>JBJOHE010000230.1:0-5595 GCA_046047895.1 Planctomycetota bacterium
ACACGCCGTTGGGCACATAGAGCACGGCCATCCGGGTCGGCACATCCGTTCCGGCGAGGCCCGCTCGCGCGGTCCCGAGCGACTCGAACGCCGGCAGGGCGACCGCGGCACCGAGGCCTCGGAGCAGGGAGCGACGGCTCAGCCGCAGCGGAGTTCGACCTGGCATCGTCATGGCTCGGCCTCGGGGGGGGCGGAGGAAGGGGCCGGATCGGCGGCCCGACGCATCTGAAAGGGCACGCTCGCCACGACGCCCTGCACCGCATCAATCAATCGGCCGTCGGCTTCCAGCGACTCCATGATGATATCCACGGCAGGGGCGTCGGAGTATTCAAGGCCGCGGCCAATCGCGTACGTCAGCATCTTTTCGACCAGACAGCGGTGAAAATCCCGGCGTCTGGGCCCGGCGATCAGGGCGGCGAGTTCGCGGGCATCCTGGAATCGCTCCCCGGTAATCAGCTGGCCGGCGGTATCGATCCCCTCTCCCTCCTCGCCCCGGCGAAACCGGCCCACGGCGTCGTACTGCTCGAGCGCCAGGCCCAGGGGATCCATCCGGGCATGGCAGGCGGCGCAGCCAGGATCGGCCCGGTGCCGCTCCATCAGCTCTCGCATCGTGGCGGCCTCACCAGCCCCAGCGGCGGCCTGCTCGAGTGGCGGCACGCTCGGTGGAGGTGGAGGGGGAGGTGTGCCGAGCAGGTTGTCGAGGACGAACAAGCCTCGCTTCACCGGCGAGGTGCGGTTGGGATTCGACGTGACGAGCAGGATGCTGCCGTGGCTCAACAGCCCGCCCCGGCCCGACTCGCCGGCGATGTCGACGAGACGCATCTCCGGGCCGCTCACGCCGTCGATCCCGTAGAACCGGGCCAACGGCTCGTTGAGGAACGTGATCGGGGCCACGAGCAGATCCGTGGCCGGCAGCCGCTCGCGGAGTACGTGAGCGAAGAGAAGTTCCGTCTCCTGCCGCATCGCCTCGCGGACCTCCCAACTGAAGAGCCGGGCAAGCCGCCACGAGTCCCAGCCCCGATTCCGATAGAGCCCCTCGACATCCACCGCCTTGCTCTCGACATCGCGAGTCTGAAGCCACTGCCCCACGAAGTTTGTCACGAAGGCATCGCTCCGTGGGTCGGCGAGCATCCGCTCGACCTGGCTGGGAAGCTCAGCCCTTAGCCGGCCTGCGGTGGCGAGCCCGAATAGTTCGTCGTCGGGCAGTGTGCTCCAGAGAAAGTAGGAGAGCCGCGTTGCGAGCGAGTAGTCATCGATCGGCACCGCCGCATCGGCGGGTGCATCGGCCGCAGACTGGTCGGTCTCCTCGACCCGAAACAGAAACCGGGGCGATGCGAGGATCGCCGTCACGGCCGCGCTGATGCCTGCTTCAAAGGCCCCGGCGGCAGCAGCCTCGGCCTTCACCGCAACCGCCGCGAGCCGATCGAGCGTCGGTGGGTCGACCGGCCGGCGAAAGGCCCTCTCGGCAAACGCCTGAATCAGTGTCCGACGAAAAGCTTCCCGGGCAGCCGGCTCACCCGGTGGCGACCCGGCCGACCAGGGCCGGTTGACGCCGGCCTGCAAGCCAGACGCCCCGCGACTGGACTCCGCGACGACGTGATCGGCGACCCGGGCCGCGAGATCGAGATACTTCTCGAGCAGGAGCGGCGAGAGCGAGAGCACGTCGCCGATCGTGTCGAAGCCGTAGCCGGTGTCGTCGGGCGGCAGGTCGTCGGTGACGTTCTCCGTGAAGCCGGTCAGATCCCGGATCGTGTTGCCATATTCCACGCGGTTGAGCCGCCGGAGCACCACCCGGCCCGGATCGGGCCGCTCGGGATCGACGCCGAGCACGTCGCCGAGCACGAAGCTCACAAGCGCCGCCCGGGTCCCGGCATCAGGCTTGGATTCATCCGCCGGTGGCATGGTTTCGGCCTGGAGATTTCGCCAGATCGCCACCCACGCCGCCTCTTCGGCCGAATCGCCTGCCGGCCGGCACGTGCGGAGGGTGTCGAGCAGCTGATCGAGGTCGATGCCCCCCTCCGCGCCGCCGTCACAGTGGCAGGCTCCGCAGTACTCGCGAAGCAACTCTCCCCCGGCGTTCGGTAGTTCAGCCCGTGGCCCGCGTGAGCCGGCGACCACGCCGAGCCCCACGGCTGCAAGCACCAACCGATTCACAAGCCACAAACCCGGGACGCGTCGCATGACCAAAGTATAGAGTCGCCACTCTCGCCGGCCTCGGATAGGCTGCGATCGAGGAATTCTTCGAATTCCGTGATCCCAACCAACGGTTTTCCGCCATGCCGCCGAAGCTTCCGCCCACCGCCCGGATCGCGGCTCTGGAACGGCTGCTCGCAGTGGCCCGTCGGCTCGGCGGCACGGTCGATCTCGACCGGTTGCTCGCCACGATCGTGGACGCCGCGATCGATCTGCTCGATTGCGAACGAGCCACGGTGTTTCTCTACGACGCGAAGACCGACCACCTCTGGAGCAGGGTGGCCACCGGCATCGCCGACAGCCCGATTTCCGAGATCCGGTTTCCTGCCAGCCGAGGGATCGCCGGCGAGGTCGCCCGGACGGGGCAGGTGATCACGATTCCTGACGCCTACGCCGACCCGCGGTTCAATCCCGAGGTCGATCGGGCCAGCGGGTTTCACACGCGGAGCATTCTCGCCGTCAGGCTGACCGATCACGACGACGGCACGGTCGGCGTGCTCCAGGTGCTCAACAAACGCACAGGCCCATTCACGCCCTCCGACGAGGAGATCGCCGGCTTTCTCGGCAGCCAGGCCGGCGTGGCGATCCAGCGGCAACAACTGCTCGACCACTATGCCGAAAAACAGCGGATCGAGCGGGACCTCAACATCGCCCGTGGGATCCAGCAAGGACTCCTGCCCCGGGAGCAGCCGGTGCTCGCGGGCTTCGACATCGCCGGCTGGAACCGCCCGGCCGACGAGACCGGCGGCGACTTCTTCGACTTCTTTCCGCTCGCCGACGGCTCGCTCGCCGTCCTGATCGCCGACGCGACGGGCCACGGGATCGGGCCGGCCCTCGTGATGGCCGAAGCTCGGGCTCTGTTTCGGGCCGTGCTCGAAGGGCGGCCGGAACTCGCCCGGGCCGTCACCACCGTCCATCGCCTGCTCTGCCTCGACATGCCCGACGGCCGATTCGTGACTGCGTTCTGCGGGCTGGCCACGGCGGCGGGAAGCTTCGAGTATCTGAGCGCCGGCCAGGGACCGATTCTCCGGTATGACGCGGCGAGCGGCAGCGTGCAGGAGCTGCCCACCCAGGGACTGCCCCTGGCCTTCGTGCCCGAGGCGATCTATGAGGGCGAGGTGCGGCTCGAACTTGCCCCGGGCGACATCGTGGCCCTGCTCACCGACGGCTTCTATGAGTGGGAGCGGTCCGATGGCGAGGCCTTCGGCAGCGAACGGGTGGCAGCGGCCCTCCACCGGCATCGAGACCGCTCCGCCCGCGAGATCATCGCCGCCCTCTCGCAGGAGGTGAGCGAGTTCGCCGCCGGCAGCCCGCAGCGGGACGACCTCACGGCCGTGATCGTCAAACGGCTCGCCGGCTGAGCGGTCGAACCACCGCCTCACCAGCCGCCACCTCCACCGCCGCCTCCACCTCCCCCCGCAGCACCTCCGCCGCCACCCCCGCTCCCCGACGAGGGGCTGGTCGCTGCCGCAGCCACCGCCGCAGTCAGCGCCGATCCGAGCCCGGACACAGCCGGCAGGCCTCGTCCGCTCGCCAACGCATCGCCGTGGTACCAGAGTGGTGCCGGTCGATGGCCAGCCCCCGACTCCTCGGCCGCGGCCGCTCCCACAGCCTGGCGGAATCGCCCCTGCCACTCGTCAGCCAGGTCGAGCGCAACGGCATACGGCAGCCATTGCTCGAGCAGGCGGGGAGTGGGCGGCCCGGCGAGGGGGGTCTGAGGCGACAGGAGCGTGAGCCGAAACCCCTCGATCTCCCGCATCACCTCCCAGCCGGCCGCGGTCGGCGCCTTGATCCGCCGGATGAACAGCACCAGCACAGCCCCCAGGGCCGCCACGATCGGAATCATCCAGGGCGATGTGCTCGAGCCGAGCATCCAGAGCCCGAAAACCTCGCCGGCCCCGAATACCACCGTCGCCGCGGTCACCAGCGATGCTTTCACAAGACCTCCCAGCCGCCCGGCAAGCGTCTGACTCGAGGCCACCGCCCTCCAGCAAGCGATCGTGACATACGCCAGCGTGCAGACCACCGCCGTCCAGAAGGAAAGCCACATGGCCAGAAAGCCGACGATGAAGACCGCCGGCAGGCCGCCGGCGAGCCCGGCGGAGCCGAGCAGGGCCAAGCAGGCAACGACCAGACTCGCGGCCAGCCAGCCCCGATTGGGCCGGAACATCGTCCCTTGAAACTGTTTGACCAGGTCGCTTCGCAATCCGTCGATCGCCTGCGAAAACCGGCGATGCTGCCGCGGGCCGACCGGAAGGCGATCGCGGTCGGCCAGGAGCGTCTTGAAGACCCTGCGTTCACCGTTCCAGGCCGTGGCCGCAGGTTCACCGGTCTTTTCAAGCGTGTACTCCCCCGCCTCGGCATGGATCGCAAGGGCTCCCTGCGAGGCCAGGGAGAGGAGCGTGGCCGAAAAACAGTCGTTGTCGTAGCCCATGCGGCGGATGAAGCGGCAGGCGGCCGGACAGGCTGCCTCGGGAGGCCCGCAGAGCGGCAGCGGTTCACCCGGCATCGCTCCCCGGCCCACAAGCCACCATGCGACGAGACAAAACCCGGCCGTCACGGCGAGTCCACCGAGGCCGAAGCGAAGAAATGGATCCGACCACACGAGCCCGGCCGCCGATCGCTCCGGCACGGAGCCCTTGGGAAACGCAGCCACGACCGTGAGCCCCTCGCCAGGCAGGAGTGGTCTCGACGCGGCATAGGCCACGCGGCGGCGGTCACGATCGATCTCCACCCGAACCTCATCCTGTCGCTTCGATCCAGCCGGCCCGGCGTAGGCCTCTGCCCGGACCTGCTCGGCCGCCGCCGTCGCAGGCAGGATCACGGTGGCGGTGGCGACGTCGATGGGAAACTCCCAGGCGTGACCGGTGGCGTTCCAGTACACCTCATCGTGATCGGCGAGAAACCGCAGCTGCGGAGTGGTGTAGCGGATGACATAGGTGTGCTCGCCGGGTGGCAGCTCCCGGGCCGGATCCCCGATGAACACCCGCACGAACTCCCCGCGGGGATCCCGGCGGACCGGGACGGCCTGCCCGTCACAGGTCGCAGCCCCCAGATTGAAGTCGACGAAGACGGGCATGCCGAACGGACCACCGGCATACCGCACAGGAATGTCACGGTAGATGCCGTGCCGGATCTTTCCCCCTTCGGCGACGACCGTGATCGTTTCCGTCAGGCTCAGGCTGCCGTCGGCCGTAACGGCGATCTCCGTCGCGAACGCCGTGATCCGCTCGGCGGCCGACGCCGGCTGACCGCCAGCCCCCAGGCAGCCGCAGGCGAGGAGGACCGCGACCACCCGGGCACCCATCGCCATGATGATTCCCTGCCCTCACTGCCGTGATCGTCAAACGCCTCAGTATCTGAAGCCCACGCCCGCCACGATGCCGTCGGCCGAGAGGCCCG
>JBJOHE010000231.1:0-11604 GCA_046047895.1 Planctomycetota bacterium
TCTGGCCCAGAGCCGGGGAGCCGCCCGTCGCACGATCGAGCAGGGCGGGGCCTACGTCAACAACCGCCGGGTCGCCGACGCCGCGTATAGGCTCACGCCCCGCGACCTGGCGGGCACCGCCACGCTCGTACTCCGCTCGGGCCGCAAGTCATACGCGCTGGCGCGGTTCACCTGAGCGAGCCTCGGCCCGGCGGGCGGCGGCCCGGTCGGTGCCGGGTCGCACGTCGAGGCCGAGGCCGTCGTCGTCGCCCCGTTCCAGCCGTTCCCAGGCGATCGCCCCCATCGCCGCATTGTCGGTGCAGAGCGACCGAGGGGGCATGTGCAAGGCCAGCTTCCGCCGCCGGCTGAGAGCCTCGAGCGATTCCCGCAGAAGCGTGTTGGCCGCCACGCCTCCGCCCACGAGCAGCCCCCGACAGCCGGTTTTCTCAAGCGCGAGTTCCACCTTGGCCACGATGGCATCGACCGCCGCCTGCTGAAAGGAAGCCGCCAGATCGGCCCGCTGCCGGCCGCTCGGTGGCGGCGTGTCGGCGGGAGCACCGGGCGGCCGCACGAGATACCGGAGCGCCGTCTTCAGGCCGCTGAAACTGAGGTCGAGCCGTTCGCGGTCGGCAACGAGCGGCCGCGGCAGCCGATGGGCCCGCGGATCGCCCTCGGCCGCCACGCGTTCGATCTCCGGACCGCCGGGGTAGCCGAGGCCGAGGATCGCCGCCGCCTTGTCGAAGGCCTCTCCGGCGGCATCATCGATCGTGCCGCCGAGGCGGTCGAGCTCCAGGGGGCTCCGAACGTGGAACAGCGACGTGTGGCCGCCGCTGGCCACGAGGCCCACGCTCGGATACCGCACCGCATCCCCATGCTCGAGCCGGCAGGCGTAGAGATGGGCGGCGATGTGGTCGTAGCCCACGATCGGGCAGCGGAGCACGGCGGCGATCCCCTTGGCGGCCGCCAGCCCGACAAGCAGCGAGCCCACGAGCCCGGGTGTCACCGCGACAGCCACCGCCTCGATTCCGGGAAGCCCGACCCCGGATCGCCGGACCGCCTCATCGATCACCGGCAGAATCCGCTCCACATGGGCCCGAGAGGCGAGTTCGGGCACCACGCCTCGCCACCGGGCATGCAGTTGCTCCTGACTGGCCACCACGCTCGCGAGCACTTCGCGTTTACGGGTCACGACCGCCGCCGCGGTCTCATCACATGTCGTTTCGATCGCGAGCAGCGGCATGGCCAAAGTGTATCAATCGCCCCACGCCCAGCATGCCCGTCCCCCTCAGGCACGCAGCGAGGCGCAGCCCGCGCAGCGTACTACCCCGCCACCTCCGGCACGCAGCGGGCGAAGCCCGCGCAGCGTGCTACCCCGCCACCTCCGGCACGCAGCGGGCGAAGCCCGCGCAGCGTGCCATCCGGGCAGCCCCGCCTCGACACCAATCCGCGCAGACGGGGCTGCCACTCCTCAGCGGCCGCACGCAATCGGCCGCCTGGAGGGCGGCCGGCCGGGCGGAGGCCCGGCCAGGTTTCGCGGGCCAGGGATGGCCGCGAAACCGCTTCAATAGTCGTACCACATCCCGATGCCGGCCCGGTTCTGGTTGTAGAAGGTGAACTCGTACTGTGGATCCGAGCCGTAGAGGTACTCAAATCCGATCCGAAACAGCTTCTCGCTGGCATCACCCCGCCAGGCCCAGCCGGTCTGCACGCAGACATTGCCTCCCCAGTCGAGCTCCTGGCGAGACATGCCGTTGACCGCCAGGAAGGGGGCGCCGTGGATGCCGGTGGCCCGCGCCTGAATCAGCTCCGTGCCGAACTGAAACTCCCACGGCTCCGATCCACCCGAATTGAAGAAGGAATAGCCCACCTCTCCGTAGAGCCGCAGCCAGTCGAGGGCATACCAGGAGTTGCCCCACACGATCACGTCCCGCACGTAGTTGACGCGAGGAAAGTTCGGATACTTGAGCATCGCCTCGTCGCCGAGATGGGCGCTGTTGTGGTAGTAGGCGAGCTTGGTCTGCCAGCGGCCCACGCCATAGACGAGCGGGATGCCGAAGCGGTAATCAGCCGACCGCAGGTCACGGTCATCGCCCGGGTCGAGCCGCACGAAGGCTGCGCCTTCGAGCTGCACCTCGAAGCCCTGCGGATGAAGCACGGGGTCGGAGCCGTAGCGGAGAATCGAAACCCGCCCCCCGAGCGTGCTATCCCACAGCCAGCCGTTGGCAACCGAAGGATCGAGTGGGTCGGGATCGGTGTCGTCGTACCAGACCGTGGCAAACCGCGGCTCCTTCGGCCCGGCCAGGTAGCTGGTGTAGATCAGGTTGTTGGGCAGGATGTGCCACTGCCAGGGCCGCGGCGCCCAGAGATCGTCGAACGCTCCCCGCGGACCCTGGTAGCCGCCTCCCGAGCCGTACGGAGCCTCGACGTAGGGCGAGTCAAGAAACACCGGCCCCTCCTGGCCGGCGGGCGGCAGCAGTTCCACGCCCTCCGGCCTTGCCGACAGATCTCCGCCGTCGCTCCAGCCGTAGCCCTGCCCCCGAGCGGGGCCGGCCACGAGGCCAGCGAGGAGCATCATGAGGACCATCAGGACAGACATCAGGGTAGGCATGGCAACCGCAGGGGAGACACAACCGGCGACGGCCGCCGGATGGGTAGACGCTTGCAGATCAGGGACGCTTGTCGGCAGACTCTAGCGATCGGTGGTGGTCCGGCCCCAGAGAGATCGGCAGCAACCGGCGGCCGACGCGAGCAGGAGCGGCGGAGTTCTTGGCCTGGTCGTCACCGACGGCGGCAACGGCGCAGACTCGGCAAGCGGCTGCTCGCCCCGCCTTCCAGAACTCACCCGCTTCCGCGGTTTGACACCTTCCCCAGGATCCCCAGCCATGCAGCCAACCATCCCGCCGGCGTCCACCTCCGATCCAACCTCCGGTGCCGCCACCGAACGACTCGGCGAGGCCCTCGGCCGCATCCCGAGCGGCTTGTTCATCGTCACGTGGCAGGCCGAGGGAGCCGACCGGGCGATGCTCGCCAGTTGGGCGATGCAGGCCGGCTTCGATCCGCCGCTCGTTTCCGTGGCGATCGGCCTCGGCCGCGATCTGCTGGCGGCTGTTCGCGGCGGCAGCGGCTTCGTCGTCAACGTGCTGGCCGATTCCCAGCGTGGGCTGCTGGGCCGCTTCGGCAAACCGCCAGCCGCCGGCGAAGACCTCTTCTCCGGCCTGCCGACCGAGCGGACGCCCGCTGGCGGCATCGCCCTCGCTGACGCTGCCGCCTGGCTTGAGTGCGAGCCGGTCGCCGAGGCCCTCGCAGTCGCGGCCGATCACGCCCTCGTGCTCGGCCGCGTCACGGCAGCCGGCGGCTGCACCGACCAGGCTCCGCTCGTGCACCTCCGCCGCAACGGCCTCAAGTATTGAGACCGGATGCCCCCCAGCATCCAACAGAACAAATCTGGGTCGGGGTCGCCCATGCCCCTGAGACGGCCTAGAGAACGAGCGCAGCCCGGAGGGCGAAAGCGAAGGTCTCTCGGAGTGAGCGAAGGCCACGAAGGCCGAAGCGAACGTCCGGCGAAGGGGCATGGGCAACCCCGACCTTCCAGTTGACGCCGCCTCCGTTGCCCCGCGACGTCAGAGGTACCGGGCCACGAGGCTCCGGGCGCGGGCCTGGTCGCGGGTGCCGGTCACGATCACTCGCCCGTCGGCGAACACGGAGAGCCGAACGCCCGGTTCCACGTCTGCCCGAAGCATCCATTCATTGACCGTGACCGGCCCCACGGCCGCGAGCCGGTCGGCCAGGGCTGACAGATCGACCCGGCCGCCCGCCGCCGCCGGCACGTGCACGGCGTCGCGGCCACAGAGTTCGGTGGCTGGAGCGCCGAGCTGCCCCTCGAGCCAGGGAGCGTCGCCGGCCCGGCAGGTCGGGCAGCCGGCCGCTGCCAGCGGCGCGAGGTCGAGCGTCCGCCAGTCGCCCGACCAGAGATCGAACGCCAGCATCCGGCCGGCGGTGTCAGCGGCGGCGGCCACGATGAGCTTGATGGCTTCGGTCGCCTGAACGGCTCCCACCACCATCGCCGCCGGCCCGAGAATCCCGGCCGTCTCGCAGGTCGGCAGGGCGCCGGGCGGCGGAAGGTCGGGCACGAGGCAGCGGAGGCAGGCAGTGCGACCGGGCAGCACGGTGAGCACCCGGCCTTCACCACCGACGGCGGCGCCGTGAACCCAGGGCGTGGCCGTGCGGCAGGCGACCTCGTTGATGAGGTACCGTGCTTCGAGATTGTCGGTGCCGTCCACGATCACATCGACGTCTGCCAGCAGATCGACGGCGTTGGCCGACACGAGGTCGGCCACCATCGGTTCGACCCGCGTGGCGGAATTGATCCGGGCCAAGTGCCGAGCCGCCGCCACCACTTTCGGAAGTGGCTCGGCCGCGTCAGCCTCGTCGAAGAGGAGCTGCCGCGGAAGGTTCGAGGGTTCTGGCAGGTCGCGGTCGATCAGCCGCAGGCTGCCCACACCGGCGCGGGCGAGTGCCACCGCCGACGCACTGCCCAGCGCCCCGCAGCCGACGATCACGACCCTGGCCGCGGCCAGCTTCGCCTGCCCCTCGGCACCGAGCGGCGGGAATCGTGTCTGCCGCGAATACCGATCGAGGTCGAAGGCGGTCATGCGGGCGATGCTACCAGACCCAACAACCCAGCCGCCCTGGTCACGGTCGGTTCGCGGCCACTTCCGGCATCCGGCCCACAAGGTATCCCGCCCAGTCGTGGGCGGGCGGACCGGCGGCCGCGGCCCACTCGGCCAGCGCCGCCTGGAGGACGTCGCAGGGCCGGCGGCTCGGGGGGAATTCAATGACGGGCTCACGGCGGCAGGCGATCAGCGGCACCGCCGGGCTGTCGGTTCGCCAGGCGGCATGAGGAAGGCCGCCGGAGGGGAGCGCGACCACGACCGCGTCACATCCGACCGGCAACGAGCCTGGCGGCCGGGTGCCGTCGGCCTCGACCGCCACCAGCAGCGTGCCCCGCGCGGCTCGTGTGGCAGCGAGGATCGCCTCCGCCTGCTCGGCTGGCAGGCCGGCGGGGAGGACGGCGACGAACACGGCCGGGTGCCGCGACCAGTCGATGATCTGCTGCCTCCATGCTGCGATTGCGGACGTGTCGCCTGCGAGACCGCGGCACCGGGCGACGACCGCCACGCCCGCGGCATCGCAGCAGTCGAGCACGGTCTCGGCGGGATCGGTTACCACGGCCGTCAGCGCCGCCTGGTGAAACGCCTCGACCTCATCCGCCCCGCCAGCCGCGGCGAGACCACGGGGCACGAACCGTCGTCCATCGAGCCAGAGCGACCGGCCCCGCACACCCAGCCGGCGGAGCCCGACGGTCTGCCGCAGGCTGCCGAGCTCGCCGCCATCGGCTGTGACCGTAACCGCCAGCCGGTAGAGGTTGGGCAGCTCGGGTGTCCAGTAGGCCGGCTCCGTCAGGACCACGCGGCCCAGGAGTCCGTCCGCCGCGTCCCCCGGCACCGCCCGGATCGCCGCCGTGACCGGCAGCGTCATCGCCCGCCGGCATTCGGGCCCGATGAGCGTGCCCGCTAGCCCGCGGCCGGCCTGCCCGGTCGGCCCGATCATCCGCAAATAGACCTCGGCCCGCATCGAGTCGCAGCGGCCGAGCAGAAAGTCGCCACGAACAGATTCGGCGGCCGGCTCGCTCACGCCTGCGGTGCCTCGGCGAATCGTTCCCGGGCCATCTCGCTCAGCCGCCGGAGGTCGAGCTTGCCGGTGCCGAGCACGGGCAATTCATCGATGGCAGCGAAGCTGTCGGGCGACGGAACCCAGAGATTCGGCAGCCCGCGTTCCCGCAGGCGGGCCGCGACGGCCGCGAGGTCGCGATCGGTCGGCAGATGAAACACAACCAGCCGCTCTCCCTTGCTCCGGTCGGGCACGGCGGTGACCACCGCCAGGAGGTCGCCGTCGGCTGCCCCGAGTTCCTCGTTGATCGCCTCTTCGACCGAGATGTGGGGCACCATCTCGCCACCGATCTTGGAGAACCGGCTCTCGCGGCCGGTGATCGTGATGAAGCCCTCGGCATCGAGCCGGGCGATGTCGCCGGTGCAATACCAGCCGTCCCGCACCACCTGGGCTGTCAGGTCGGGCCGATCCAAATAGCCCTGCATCACATTGGGGCCGGCGATCCAGAGCAGCCCCTCCTCGCCGAGCGGCAGTTCCCGCAGCCCGTCGCGATCGGTGATCTTCGCCCGCGAGCCGGCGATCGGCTGGCCCACGGTGCCTTCGCGGCTGTCGACCGGCCGGCCGGGCACGTGCCGGCTCGGGGGCACGTTGGCCGCCACGAGCGGCGCCAGTTCCGTCGCTCCGTAGGCCTCGCTCGGTCTGACGCCGAACTTCCGCTCGAAGGCCTCGCTCACGTCCCGCGGGAGCTTCTCCGCCGCGCCAAACACCGCCTCGAGCGAGGAGAAATCCTCGGCAGGCGTCCGGCGGACATAGATCCGCAGGAAGGTGGGCGTGGCCATCAGGATGGTGGCGTGATACTCCCGCGCCAGCCGGCCCACCACCTGGGCATCTCGCGGATCGGCGTGGTAGACGACCGCCGGCTCGAGAACCAGCGGCGTCCAGAGCGTGGTCGTGTAGCCGTAGGAGTGAAAAAAAGGCAGCACGCCCAGGGCCACGTCTGCGGCGGAAAGATGGAGCAGTTGATCGATCGCCCGCACGTTGGAGCAGACGTTTTCCTCGCTCAAGACCACGCCCTTGGGATCGCCCGTCGATCCCGAGGTGAACACGATCGTGAGCACGTCGTCGGGCCGGAGCCGGTGGAGGCCGAGCAGCCGTTCGAGCAGCGGCAGCGGCGTGACGGTCGCGTGGAGCCAGCCGGCCGCCTTGTCGAGGCCTGTGGCGAGCTTCTTGAGATCGCCGGCGTCGAGCAGCCGGTCGCCCACCGAGAGCTTGACCCGCGCGAGAAACACCGGGCTCGAGATCACATGCCGCAGGCCGGCGCGTTCGATACAAATGTCGAGAATCGGCTGGGCGAGGGTGTAGTTGAGATTGACCGCCACCCGACCGGAGAGCGCCAGGGCGGCATTCACGATCGCCCCGGCTGCCGTGGGCGGCAGCATCACCCCCACCCGCCGCTCGTCGACTCCGAGCACGCGGTCGAGCACCCGCTTGGCCACGAGGATCCGGGTGAGGAGGTCGCGGCCCGAGAGCTTCGTGCCCAGCGAATCGGCCATCTTGAGCCGGCCGCCGGCGGAACGGCAGTTCCGGAGCAGCCGCCGCTGGAGCACCAGCGAAGCGGCGGGGTCGGGAGGGGCCGGTGGTGGCATCGGGACGAAGGATTCCTGCTCGGCAGCGGACGGTTTCACATTGCCCGCCAGCGGGCAATTATTAGAATCTGGGGCCGCGAGGCTGACCAGCCAGACTTCGCATTTCCTGCGCGGCACCCCTCTCCCCTCGGACTCCTCGGATGCCACGCTACCAGCCTTCCCGGATCGAGCCCAAGTGGCAGGATTGGTGGGAGGCGCACAACTCCTTCGCCACACCCCGGCTGCCTCCGGCCGGTGCTTCCAAGGTTTACGTCCTCGACATGTTTCCCTACCCGAGCGGGGACGGGCTGCATGTGGGCCATCCTGAGGGCTACACAGCCACCGACATCGTGGCCCGGTTCGAGCGGATGCGGGGCAGCTGCGTGATGCACCCCATGGGCTTCGACGCCTTCGGCCTGCCCGCCGAGGAGCATGCGATCCGCACCGGCACGCCCCCCCGGGAGAGCACGGAACGAAACATCGCCACCTTTCGCCGGCAGCTGAAGATGCTGGGCTTCAGCTACGACTGGAGCCGGGAGGTGGCCACCACCGATCCCGACTACGTCCGCTGGACCCAGTGGATCTTTCTCGTGCTGTTCGACACCTGGTTCGACAGCGAAACCCAGCGGGGCCGGCCGATCGCGGAACTGCCGATTCCAGCCGACGTGGCGGCGGCGGGCCCGGCGGCCGTGGACCGCTACCGCGACGCCCATCGGCTGGCCTACCAGTCGGAGGCGCCGGTCAACTGGTGCCCGGCCCTCGGCACGGTGCTCGCCAACGAGGAAGTGATCGGCGGCGTCAGCGAGCGTGGCGGCCATCCGGTGGTGCGGATCCCGCTGCGGCAGTGGATGCTGCGGATCACGGCCTATGCCGAACGGCTCGATCGGGAGCTCGACGATCTCGCCTGGCCGGAGAGCATCAAGAAGCTCCAGCGGGACTGGATCGGGCGGAGCACCGGCGCCGAGGTCGACTTCCTGATTCCGCCGCCGGCCGGGGCCGAGGAGGCGGCCGCCGTCTGGAAGCGCCGCCGGGCGGCCGAAGGCTTTCCGGCGGTCGCCGGCAGTGACGTGCTGCGGGTCTACACCACCCGGCCCGACACGCTCTACGGCGTGACCTTCATGGTGGTCGCCCCGGAGCATCCGCTCGTCGACTCACTCACCACCGACGAGCACCGCGAGGCGGTCAATGCCTACCGCGAGGCTGCGGCCCGCAAGAGCGACCTCGACCGCACCGATCTGGCTCGCGAGAAGACCGGCGTCTTCACTGGCACGTCTGTCGTCCATCCGCTCAGCGGCCGGCCGGTGCCCGTCTGGGTGGCCGACTACGTGCTGGCCACGTACGGCACCGGCGCCATCATGGCCGTACCAGCCCATGACGATCGCGACCACGAGTTCGCCACCAGCTTCGGCCTCGAAGTGGTGACCGTCGTCGAGCCCCCGGCCGGAGCGGCGGCGAGCCCAGGCGGCCTGTTCACCGGCCGCGGTCGGGCCATGGCCTCGGGCCCCTACAACGGTCTTGAGACCGACGCCTTCATCGCGGCGGTGACGGGCGACCTTGCCGCGGCGGGCCTCGGGCGGCCGGCCGCCAATTCCAAGCTCCGCGACTGGCTCTTCAGCCGCCAGCGGTTCTGGGGCGAGCCCTTCCCGATCCTCCATGAGCTCGACGCCGACGGCCATCCCACGGGCAGGGTTCGGCCGGTGGACGAGGCGGAACTGCCGGTGCCGCTGCCGCCACTGGCCGACTTCAAACCGGGCGATTCCCCCGATCCTCCGCTCTCCCGCGCGGGCCACGACTGGCTGTTCGTCGAACGCGACGGGGTCCGCTACCGTCGCGAAACCAACACCATGCCCCAGTGGGCGGGCTCCTGCTGGTACTTCCTCCGGTTCCTCGACCCCCACAACGCCGAGCGGTTCCTCGACCCCGAGATCGAGCGGGCCTGGATGCCGGTCGACCTCTACGTGGGGGGAGCGGAGCATGCCGTGCTCCACCTCCTGTATTCCCGGTTCTGGCACAAGGTGCTCTTCGACCGCGGGTATGTCTCGGGCCGCGAGCCCTTCGGCCGGCTGGTGAACCAGGGGATGATCCTGGGCGAGATGGAGTTCACCAGCTACCGGGCCGCGGCGGGCGGCTGGATTTCGGCGGAGAAGCGGGGCCCGGACGACACGCCGGTCAGGCTTCCCGCCGAGCAGGTGGAGAAGCAGGGGGAGCATTTCGTGCTCCGCGACATGCCGAGCGTCCGGGTGGAAAGCCGGGCCCACAAGATGTCGAAGAGCCGCGGCAACGTGGTGAATCCCGATCAGGTCGTCCGCGACTTCGGGGCGGATTCGCTGCGGCTCTACGAGATGTTCATGGGGCCGCTCGAGGCCACCAAGCCCTGGAGCACCAGCGGCGTGGGAGGCGTCCGAACCTTCTTGGACCGCTGCTGGCGGCTCGTGGTGGACGAACGGGCCGAGGAGATCGCCCCCGCCCCCCAGCTCTGCGATGACGCCCCTTCCGACGATCAGCTGCGGGAGCTTCATCGGATGATCGACAAGGTCACCCGTGACATCCAGGCCCTGTCCTTCAACACGGCGATCGCCCGGATGATGGAGTTTGTCAACGTCTGCACACCCCTGGAGCGGCGGCCCCGGGCTTTGCTCGAGCCGTTCGTGACCGTTCTGGCCCCGTTCGCGCCGCACCTCGCGGAGGAACTCTGGGAGGTGTTGGGCCGTCCGGCCCCCGTGTCGCTCGCCCCCTGGCCGGTCGTCGAGGAGCAGTGGCTCCGCGACGACGCGGTTGAAATACCGGTGCAGGTGCAGGGCAAGCTCCGCGGCCGGGTGGTCGTGCCGGCCGATGCCGACGCCGCCGCCATGCAGGCCGCCGCGGCCGCCGACCCCCGCATCGCCGAACTCCTCGCCGGCCAGACGATCGCGAAGGTCGTGGCCGTGCCCGGTCGTCTCGTCAACTTCGTGCTCGCTGGCTCCGGGAGCAAATCATGAGCGTCCGTCGTCTTCTCGCCCTTGTCCTCGGCGGTGGCCGAGGCACCCGCCTCTTCCCCCTCACCCGCGACCGATCCAAGCCGGCCGTGCCCCTCGGCGGGAAATACCGGATCATCGACGTGCCGCTGTCGAACTGCATCAACAGCGACGTCAAGCGGATCTACGTGCTCACGCAATTCAACTCCGTGAGCCTCCACCGCCACATCCGGCGAACCTACAACTTCGACGCCTTCAGTGGCGGGTTCGTGGAGATCCTGGCGGCCCAGCAGACGCTCGATTCCGACGCCGGCTGGTACCAGGGGACGGCCGACGCCGTCCGGCAAAACGTCCGTTATCTCCAGCAGCCCGACATCGAGCATGTGCTGATCCTCTCGGGCGACCAGCTCTATCGGATGAACTACGCCGACATGCTGGCGACCCATGTGCAGACCGGGGCCGACGTGACGATCGCCGGCATCCCCGTGCACGACGAGGCGGCCTCCGCCCTGGGCATCATGCGGATGGACGGGGCCGGCAGGGTGCTCGGCTTCCTGGAAAAACCCCAGACAAGGGCGGAACTGACCGACTTCCGCACTCCGCCGTCCTGGATCGAGTCTCGTGGCGTGCCGCCGCAGGGCCGCAGCCTGATGGCCAGCATGGGCATCTATCTGTTCAACCGCGACTGCCTGCTCGAGCTGCTCACGAAGACCGACTACCGCGACTTCGGCCGCGAGGTGTTTCCGGCGGCGATTCGGGCAAAGAACGTGCAACTGCATGTGTTCGACGGCTACTGGGAAGACATCGGCACGATCCGGTCCTACTACCAGTGCAACCTCGACCTGGCCCGCAACGCCGTGCCCTTCGAATTCGCTCCGGCGGGCGCCCCGATCTACTCCCGGGCCCGGTTCCTGCCCCCCACCCGGATCGAAGGGGCGAGCATCCGGGAGAGCCTCGTCTCCGACGGCTGCGTGATCGAGCAGGGGGCGGTGGTTGAAAACAGCGTGATCGGGCTCCGCTGCCGAATCGGCCGCGACGCCGTGATCCGCAACTCGGTGCTGCTCGGCAACGACTTCTACGAGTCGCCGGAGGATCTGGCCGGCGATGCCGCCCGGGGCGTGCCGCCGCTCGCCATCGGCGAGGGCACGATCATCGAAGGCGCGATCGTCGACAAGAACGTGCGGATCGGCAAGCGGGCCCGCGTGGTCAACGAGCATGCATGGGTCGACACTGCCGACTGCCCCCGGTTCATCGTCCGCGACGGCGTGGCGGTGGTGCCGAAGGAGGCCGTGATACCCGACGGCTGGATTCCCGAGCCCGGCCTGGTCAAGCCAGTCGTCAGCGAGTGACGTCGGCGACTGGCTCTTCCGCCGTCA
>JBJOHE010000232.1:0-2953 GCA_046047895.1 Planctomycetota bacterium
GCGGCCGTCGCCGAAGGGCTGGCCGCAGCATCACCGCCGACCAACAATCGCCGTGGTCGGCGGGACGCCTGTTGCCAGCCGCCCTCGCGCTCGGCATCGTCGCCTCGATCGCGGGATGGGGAGCCCGCGGCGGTCGGCCCGGCCCCGGCGGCCATGATTGGCCGGGGGCCGGAGCGCTGCCGGTGCTGCACGAAGGCCGGATCAAGCCGCTCGACACTGTGGCCCGCAACCTGCTCCAGCTCCTGAGCAATCGCACGAGCCTGCGTTTGCCCGCCGCCGCCACAGACGACCAGCCGACAGGCCGGGTCTCCGCCGCCCAATGGCTCCTGGCGGTCATGGCCGGCAGCGACTGGGCGGCCACGGCTCCCGTCTTCCGAATCGACGCCAAGGAGGTGGTCGACCTCTTCGATCTCGAACGGCGGCAGGGGCATCGCTACTCCTACGCGGAGCTCGCTGCAGGCCGTGAGCGGCTACGGGAGCAGCTCCAGTCGTTCCGCAGCCTGCCCCGCGAGGAGCAATCGTTTGAGCAGCGGAAGCTCGCCGAGGCGGAGCAGAAGCTCTCGGCCTACGACCTGGTGAGGTTCGCCTATGAATCGCCGCCGCTGCCGCAGCTCACCGGCGACGACGAGGAGTCGCGACAGGCCTTCCTGGCCGAGGTGATGGATGTGATGCGAACAAGCCGGATCCTGGAGGAGGCCCACCCGCCGGCGGCGATTCCGCCCTTGGAAACAGCTGCCGCCGGGGCGGCGGATTCGCCCGCCGGCCGATGGCAGGCCCTCGAGCCGGCGCTGGCCCACGCCCTTGTCGCGAAGATGCTCTCCGGCCGTCCCGGCCAGCCCGCGTATCGGCTCAATCCCACGATCCTGCCCTTCGCCACGCTTCTTGAGTCGGTGGACGACAGGGCTCCCGCGTTCAACAAGGCGCTTGCCGACTACCGCAAGGAGGCGGCCAGGCTGCCCGCCTTCGCCGCCACGGAAGAGAAGGCGGCGGCTGAGGCCTGGTTCAACGGCTTCAACCCCACGGGCCTTGCCCAATGGCTCTACGTCGCCGCGATCGTGCTCTGCTTTACGAGCTTTCTCGCCTGGCGTCAGGCCCTCGGTTCGTTCACCTGGTGGCTCCTGGCCGGCACCTTCCTCCTCCACTCATTCGCGATCGGGATGCGAATCTGGCTCACCGGCCGGCCGCCGGTGGTCAATCTCTACTCCTCGGCCGTCTTCATCGGCTGGGCCTGTGTGGCGGCGGGGCTCGGGCTCGAACGGCTCTTCAAGCTTGGGGTCGGCAATCTCGTGGCGGCGATTGCCGGCGGACTCACGCTCGGCGTGGCCTACGGCCTCGACTCGGGCGACACGATGCATGTGCTCCAGGCCGTGCTCGACACGCAGTTTTGGCTCTCCACCCACGTGGTCACGGTCACCCTCGGCTACGGAGCGACCTTCCTCGGCGGCCTGCTCGGCACCTGTAGCCTCATACACCGGATCTGGACGGAGTGGCAGGGCTCGAGCGATTCGGCCGACGCCCGCCGCATTCAAGACCGGCTCTACCGGATGAATTACGGCGTGATCTGCTTCGCGCTCTTCTTCAGCTTCATCGGCACCGTGCTGGGTGGGCTCTGGGCCGACGACAGCTGGGGCCGGTTCTGGGGCTGGGATCCCAAAGAAAACGGCGCGCTGATGATCGTGCTCTGGAACGCGGCCGTGCTCCATGCCCGCTGGGACCGCTGGATCGGGCCACGAGGCTTTGCCCTGTTCACGATTGGGGGCAACGTCGTGACGGCCTGGAGCTGGTTTGGCACGAACCAACTCGGGATCGGGCTCCATAGTTACGGCTTCACGAGCGGCGTGTTGCTGCTCCTCGGGGGATACGTCGCCAGCCAGTTGCTGCTGCTTGCAGCAGGCTGGGCGCTCACCACCGCCTCGGCCGGGGCCGTCGACTGACGCCGTGGCCCGGGGCCGGGCTCAGCTGGCCGAGGCTCGTCGCCGGCCACTGAAACCTGCCGCCAGCGGCCGCGGGAATAGCGAGTGAGGGTGATCCGATCGGCTGCAAGCCCGACGGCGAGCGCCCCATCGCCCCCCGTGAGCAACGCCTCGGCCGGTTCGCCGGCGGCAGCGACGTAGGCCGCCTGCACCATCGGCCAGAGCCGCCCCACGCGGCCGCTGGCCAGCACATAGCGAGGCCGCGTAGCGGCGGCGAGATCGGCCGGCAGGCTCGTGTGACTGCCGTGGTGTGGGGCGATGAGCACATCGCAGGCTTCGAGCGGACCAGCCAAAAAACCGCGGAGCGCCCGCCCTTCGAGATCACCCGTGAGCAGGAGCCTGCGGCCGGCCGCCTCGACGGAGAGCACGAGGCTCGACTCGTTGTCGGTGCCGCCGGCTGCCGCCGCGGCCTCCACGCTGTCGTCCCACCGAGGATGATGCACCCGCACTCGGCAGAGCGGATCGAGCGCGAACGAATCGCCGGCCGCCGCCGTCTCCAGCGGCACGCCCCGCAGGGCGGCGGTGGCCAGCAGCGCCTCGACGCCCGCGGAGCGGCTCGCCAGCAGGCTGGCCGGCACGAGCAGCCGCCCTACGGCGAAGCGATCGAGCAGTTCCGGCACGGCATTGAAATGATCGGCGTCGGCGTGGGACACCACCAGCGTGTCGATCCGGGAAACACCCTCGCTCCAGAGCACCGCCGCCATCGCCCGCCGCGCGGCACCCGGGCTCCCCAGGCGTCCGGCGTCATAGAGGAGCGAACGCCCGAGCGGCGACCGCACGAGGATTCCGCAGCCGTGGCCCATCGAGGCCACGATCACCCGCAGCTCGCCCGCAGGCCGACCGCCTGCCTGGCTCGCGAACCCGATCACGGCCCAGACCGCTGCCAGGCCTGCCCAGGCGGCCGGCTGCCGGAGCAGATCGCGGCGGCCCCAGAGCACGACCGCAGCCAGGAGCAGATACCAGCCGGCCACCCACCAGGC
>JBJOHE010000233.1:0-2848 GCA_046047895.1 Planctomycetota bacterium
ATGTCGACCGGCGGCGTCTCGGGCAGCACCGGCAACGGATCACCTGCTCCGCCAAGGATCTTCGGCGCCGTAAAGGCGTAAACCTCGTCGACGAGCCCGCCGGCGAAGAAGGTGCCCAGAATCGCGGCGCCTCCCTCGACGAGGAGGTTTGTGAGCTTCCGGCGGCCGAGTTCGGTGAGCAACGCGGCGACCCGCGCCTCCGGCTCGGGCTCCATCCCCTGCCAGACCTCGCAGCCCGCTTCCTCGAGCGCGGCGATCCGTTCGGCAGTCGCCCCCGGGCCGACGGCCACCATCAGCGGCCATTCGCGAGCCGTCACCACCAGCCGGCTGTCGGGCGGCAGCCGGGCGGTGCCGTCGAGCACGATCCGCAGCGCCCGCCGCGGCCCTTCCGGACGGGCCGTGAGGAGCGGATCGTCGGAGATGGCGGTGCCGATCCCCACGAGAATCGCGTCGATCCGGCCCCGCAACTGGTGCACGATCCGCAGCGACTCCTCCGACGAGATCCAGCGATCCCCTCCGGGAGGAGCCGCCAGCCGGCCGTCGAGGCTCATCGCCCACTTCGCGATCACCCAGGGGCGGCCGCCGGTGACGAGCATCCGGAAGGCCGCCGTCAGCCGCACAGCCTCGGCTTCAAGGAGGCCGATGTCGACATCGATCCCCGCTGCCCGCAGGGCCGCGATTCCACCGCCGTCGACCTCGGGAAAGGGATCGCCCGCCGCCACCACCACCCGCTTGACGCCCGCCGCGATGATCCGCTCGGTGCAGGGGGGCGTCTTGCCCTGGTGGCAGCAGGGCTCGAGCGTCACATAGAGCGTGCTGCCCCGGGCCGCATCGCCGGCCCGATCGAGCGCCAGCGCCTCGGCGTGGGGGCCGCCAAACCGCTCGTGCCAGGCCTCGGCGATGATCGTGCCGCCGTCGGCCGGCGAGGCGACCACGGCACCGACCATCGGGTTGGGCTCCACGAATCCCTCGCCCCGGCGAGCCAGGTCGAGGGCCTGCCTCATGGCCCGGCTATCGAACTGCGAAAACGGCATCAGCGGCGATCCTGTTCAACCGGGCGTCCAGATCTTCTTCTCACCGCCGCCGGCAGCCGGCTCGCTGCCCGGCGTCCAGAGCTTGCCGGCTGCTGCCGGCGGGGCGGCGGCAGGTCGTGGCGATCCACCACCGGCAACGCCTCCCACGCCAGCCGGGCCCCCGGCCGCCGCGGCCGCCATGCCCCGCAGGTCCACGCCCGCTTCGGCGAGCACTTCGGCCAGGGCCTCGAGCACCCGTTCGTCGCGGCCATGCTCTCGCCGGAGGTGATCGAGCAGCCGCGATGCATCCGCCTCATCGCCCCGCTGCATCCGCACCCGGAACTCGAACACGTCGAGCATGCCGTCGTTGGCGTGGAGCTCCTTGGCGAGCGACCGCAGCCGGGCGATCAGCTCGAGGCTGTGGAGCGTGGCCTCCGACGTCTGAAGCTGCGCCCACAGCACCTCCCAGCGATCCTCGGGGATAGCGTCGGCCCGGCCGAGGAGGGCCGCTCCGGCCTGCTCGGCCGCACGCTCGAAGCCGGCATCGAGGGCCAGAAGAAAGAGGCCGCGGAGTTGCTGCGTCGGGACCTGCGCCAGGTCGAGCCGATGCCACCGCAGCGGCGGCAGGCTGCCGAGCGGCTCGGTCGACTCGATCACACCGGCGGCGGGCAGCCCGAGCGATTCCCGGAGCTGCGCCCAGGCGGCTCGGAGATCCTGGCGACGGGCCGTGGTCTCACCCTCGAGAATCAGCGCCTCGACGCGGCGGCGGCCCTCGGGATCGGCGATCGCCTGCCGCGGCGTCTTGCCAAGCAGTTCCGGCAGCGGCAGGTCGGGCCAGAGGGCGACCAGCCGGCCACAGACCGCCTGCCGCTGACGATCGAGCATGGCGTCGATGAAGGCGGGCTCCCCGGCGGCGACGGGCGGCGGCCCGCCGGGCAGTTCCTGCTTGAACCGGGTCCCGAGCAGCCACTGGGTGGGCGCCACCGACGGCATCTCGGCCTCGGCGGCGTCGGGCTGGAAGGTGCAGCCCAGCGTCGGCCCCACCACGGCCGTCGCGGCCGCGAGGTCGGGCTCGAGCCCTTGGAGCACCGCCTCGGGCTCCCGATCGGTCTGGCGGCCGAAGATCAGGAGCGATCCGAGCAGTCGCGGCAGGCTGCCGGCAGGCTCCGCGGCCTGCTCGTAGACCCGCCAGGCGGATCGTGGCGGGGCCGCGTTGCGGGCCACCCACTGCGACCGGTCGAAGTCGACCTGCTCGCACGCGGGATTGTGCCGCAGCTTGTCTTCGAGCAGTTCGATCGCCGTCGTGCCCTCCTCGCCGACGGGCAGCGACAAGGGTGCGATCCGAGTGGCATACCGGATCCGCGGCGACCGATCCGGATTGGCCTCGGTCTCGAGTGCGATCGCTCGGGCGGTCGCCTCGATGGCCTCGTCGGCCGACACCCCGGGCAGCTTGGCCAGCGTGAGCCAGGCCTCGGCCGCTTCCATCGGTCGGGCCAGCGCCTCGCAGAGGATCGCGATGTTCGTGAACAGTTCGGGACTCTCGCCGGCGACGCCCTTCAGGCTGCGGAGGGTGGTGAGGGCCTTGAGGAGCCGCCAGTCGCGAGCCTGCTTCAAAGCCGTATCAAACTCGAAACGCCAGGGGCTCTCGGCGGCGGGTTCCACGAGCGGCAGTCGGGCTCGAAGTGCGGCGGGCACGCCCGACGAGCCGATGTACGCCGCGAGGATTCGCCGTTCCTCCTCGGTGGCGAGCCCGCGTTCTTCCAGCCATTCGAGCAGGCTCTGGGCAAAGCCGGGATGGCCCATCTGGGCGGCGGC
Source organism: Planctomycetota bacterium (assembly GCA_046047895.1). Lineage (GTDB taxonomy): Bacteria > Planctomycetota > Planctomycetia > Pirellulales > UBA1268 > QWPN01. Next base: position 2,829 of record JBJOHE010000233.1, read on the forward strand.
CTGGGTGAGCGTGGTCGCGA
>JBJOHE010000234.1:0-6861 GCA_046047895.1 Planctomycetota bacterium
GGCTCTTGGTGTCGCGGTCGACCCAGGCGGTCGATCTGCCCGTCGAGTTCGGCCGGCAGTTCGGGGCCAAGCCCCATGTGCTGGCGATCACCGCCGTGTTCCTCGGCCTCCTCTCGCTCTCCGGGCTCCCATTCCTGCCGCTGGCCGGAATGGCCGCCCTGGTCGCGATCGCGGCGGTGGTCACGGCCCGCCGGACCGAGCCGCGGCCCTCCGCGGCCGACGTCGTGCGGGCCGCAAGCGGCCGGGCGGGCCGCCGAACCACAGCCGAGCGGTCACCGGTGGCGATCGCGGCAGAGCAGTCCGGTGAGAACGCCGCCGATATCCTGGCCGACGAACGGATCATCGTCGAATTCGGCGGCGGGCTCGTGGGGCTCGTGACCGGCGAGGCCGCGGCCCTGACGGGACGGGTCGAAGCCCTGCGCACCGCGTTGGCCGCTGATCTTGGGCTGGTGCTGCCGGCGGTCTCGATTCGCGACGATCTGCGGCTCTCCGAGCGGGGCTATCGGATCACGATCGCGGGTGACCTCGCCGCGGAGGGAGAGGTTCCCGCCGGGTCGCTCCTGGTCGTGCCGCTGCCAGGTGACCGGCTGGCCGAGGCACACGCCGCCATCGATCCGCTCACGGGCCGCGCCGCCGCCTGGATGGGAGAGGCGCGGGCCGAGACGGCGGCCGCCCGCGGGGCGGCCGTGTATGCCGCCGCCGATGTGGTCGCCAGGGCGCTCGAGGCCACCGTGCGTCGGAAGGCCGATCGCCTGCTCTCCCGCGACGCGGTCAGCCGGCTCGTGGAATCACTGCGGGCCAGTCAGCCTGCCGTCATCGACCAGATCGTGCCCGGGGTGCTGTCGATCGCCCGCATCCAGCGAACGCTGCAATGTCTGCTCCGCGAGGGGCTGCCGATCCGTCCGCTGGCAGAACTCCTCGAAATCATGTCCGACCATGCCGCCGAGGCGGCCGAACCGTGGCAGCTCGCCGAGATCGTGCGACGCCGGCTGGCAGGCACCATCTGCCGCCGGGCGCGAGATCCCGAGGGCAGGCTCACCGCGGTCCGGCTTGCCGGCGGCGGCCTCGATGCGGTCACCGCGGCGGCCAGCGACGCCACCCGGCCGCCCCAGCGGCTCGTCGCCGAGATCCGCCGGGCCACCCACGTGGCCGTCGACCGGGGCGGCCAGCCCGTGTTGCTCGTGCCGGCTGCGGTCCGGCGGGAGGTCCGAGAAACCATTGGACGACTCCTGCCCGACCTCCGCGTCCTCGCCGACGACGAGGTGCTCGACGAGCCGCGGCTCGAGATCTTCGCCACCGTCGGCGGCGAGGGAGGCATCCGCGCCGCCTGATCGGTGGCTGCGTCAGTCCTCCGCCACAGTCCCAATGAACAACAAACCCCGAGGAATCCCGAGCCCCATGAACGACCCTTTCCCCCGACCCTGCTGAGATCCTGGAGAACCTGGGAGGAGTGTGGCACCACTCCGAAACGGATTGAAGGCCGGCCCCACCCGCGGACGATGTCCGCAGGTCCGGACGAAAAATCCACGAGTGCCACCGCGGGGCGTGCCAGGACGGCACGACCCGCAGGGTGGGCCGGCTCCGCCGGCACACCCGGTTTCGACACAACACGATCCGGCTGATTCAGGCCCCATCAAGGAGGATGACGTGGCAGCACGTGCGACCCAGCTTTCGCCCGAGGAGACCCTGGCGCTCTGGCAGGAGTTCAAGCAGGACCAGTCGCGGGAAGACCTGCGGAACCGACTGATCGAGGTCTATCTCCCGCTTGTGAAATACAATGGCGAGCGGATCTGGTCGCGGCTCCCCGACGGCGTCGAGCTCGACGACCTCGTGTCGGCCGGCACCTTCGGCCTGATGGACGCGATCGACGCCTTCGACATGTCTCGCGGCGTGAAGTTCGAGACCTACTGTGTGCCCCGAATTCGTGGCGCGATGCTCGACGAACTGCGGACGATGGACTGGGTGCCCAGGCTCGTCCGCAGCAAGGCCAGCAAGCTGAACGAGGCCCTCAAGACCCTCGAGGCCAGGCTGGGCCGGGCCCCGGCCGACGCCGAGGTGGCCGAGCACATGGGGCTCTCTCGCGAGGAGTTCGAGAAGCTGAGGGTCGAGGCCAACGCCGTGGGCCTCGTCAGCCTCAACAAAAAGTGGTGCGAGACCGACAGCTCCAAGGAGGTCCAGGAGATCGACATCCTGGAAGACAAGCGGGGCGAGGATCCCACCCGCCGGATTCAGAAGCACGACCTGATGCGACTGGTCACCAAGGGCCTCAATCGCAACGAGCGGCTGATCATCATCCTCTACTACTACGAGGAACTGACCATGAAGGAGATCGGGGCCACCCTCGATCTCTCCGAGAGCCGGGTCAGCCAGATGCACAGCGCCATCGTCGAGCGGCTGCAGAACCAGCTCGGCCGGCGGAAGCCTGAATTTGCGATGTGATCCCCGACGGAAGCTGGGCTGGCTGGGCAGGCTCGGGGCTGGTGCGACACGAAAAACTGGCAGTGCAAAAAAAGAATCAAGAGCAGCGGACGGTTTGGTCGATGAAGAGAAGTTGCGGTGGTCGAGCGGCTGACCTCGTCCATCTGGGTGCGGCCCGCGGCTTCTTCAGATTGCCGTCGCCGGAACCCGCCGGCGCGGCAAGAATGGAAACGTTCGAGCCATCGACCGGATCGGTCAGTGTGTCGAACGCGGAATGTCAACGAACGATCCACGGAGCCCCAACAAGAATCACACGAACCACCCGCCGGCCAGTCGCGTATCAGCGGGCGAGCGGGGGTGAAGGGATTCGGAACCGGGCTTCGGCATCGACCATCATCCGAGATCGACTTCGACGGGAAGGCAAGGAGCAGAAACCATGAATATCTTCGGCGTGTTTTCGACGCAGGGTTCGCAGGGCGTGGGTGCCGTGAAGGCTGTCGAGGCTGCGAAGGCCGCGGCGGCCCAACAGGGCGTGGGCGAGGTGCATGACGCCGTCAGCCTCTCGACCGACGCGATCCGCGCCGCCGAGAGTGCTTCCGACATCCGGATGGACAAGGTGGCCGCGATCCGGGCCGCCATTGCCGACGGCAGCTACGACACTCCCGAAAAGCTCGACATCGCCCTCGACCGGCTGCTCGAGCGGCTGGCGTAACCGACTCTCAAGCCCGGGCACGTGGCGGGGCGACTCCCGCCGCGTGCCGGCCGAGGAGCCGGCTATAATGCGGGACCAGGAGTGAACCCGCATGGCAACGGCTTCAGATTTTTCGCTGGGGAGCGTCGAGACGGCGCTCTCGCCGCAGGAGCGGTTTGAGGAGTTTCTCCAGGCCCGCGGCAAGCGGGTGACCCGGCAGCGGCGGATGATCGTGGATTACGTGGCCGGTCGCCACGAGCACTTCGACGCCGAACAACTTCTGGTCGACCTTCGCGACACGCCGGAAGGGGCGCGGGCCAGCCGGCCGACGGTGTATCGCACCCTCGCCGAGATGGTCGAGGCAGGGCTGCTCAAAAAGATGGTCCTCGACGGCCGCGCCGTCTACGAGCACGACTACGGATATCCGCAGCACGATCATCTCTACTGCACCGGCTGCCGGCAGCTGATCGAGTTTTCAAGCGACGAACTGGTGCGGATTCGCAACGCCGTGGCCGCCCAGCACCAGTTTCGGGCCCAGTCGCACCGCCTGATCGTGACCGGCCTCTGCCTCGACTGCCGCTCGAACCGGAGCAAGTCGCGGCTGCAAGACCGCGTCTGAAGCGGCGGAGACTACACCTTCAGCACGGCTTCCGGGCCGCGGGTGGGGCAATCGGCCAGGGCGGTGCGGACGGCCCCGTCGATGAACTCCACGACCTGTTCCGCCGACCGACCGGCCAGGTCGTCGGGCCGCATGGCGGCCGCGAGATCCACACCTGCGAAGAGCGGGTCGGCGGCCAGTCGGGTGGCGAGATCGTTGTCGTGGCCGTCACGAATTCGGGCAGTGGCCGCATGGCTGTGGGTGCGGAGCGCCTCGTGGAGGGTCTGCCGGTCGCCGCCGGCGGTGGTCGCCGCCATCAGGATCTTCTCGCTGGCGAGGAACGGCAGATGGGCCTCGAGGTTCTTCCGCACGCCCCCCGGCAGCACGACCAGGCCGCCGGCGATGTTGGCGTAGATCACGAGCTGGGCATCGGTGGCCAGGAACGCCTGTGGCAGGACGAGCCGGCGGGGCGCCGAGTCGTCGAGCGTCCGCTCGAGCCACTGGGTCGCGGCCGTCTGGCCGGCGGTCACCGCCAGGCCCATCACGTAGCGGGCCAGGCCACACATCCGCTCCGCCCGCATCGGGTTTCGCTTGTAGGGCATCGCCGAGGAGCCCACCTGATCCTTCTCGAAGGGCTCCTCCATTTCGCCCCAGGCCGCCGCCAGCCGCAGGTCGTTGCCCGCCTTGTGGCAGGATTCCGAGACTCCGGCCAGCGCCGCCACCACCTGGGAGTCGATCTTCCGGGTGTAGGTCTGGCCGGTCACCTCGTAGGACGAGTGAAACCCGAGTTTCGCCGCCACCAGCTCGTCGAGCCGGCGGACCCGGGCGTGGTCGCCGCCGAAGAGCTCCAGGAAACTGGCCTGGGTGCCGGTCGTGCCCTTCACGCCCCGGGCCCGCAGCAGCTTCCGGCGATGGGTGATCTCCTCGAGGTCGAGGAGCAGATCGTGGATCCAAAGGCAGAGCCGCTTGCCGATCGTCGTCGGCTGGGCCGGCTGCAGATGGGTGCGGCCGAGGCAGACGATGTCTTTCGTCTCCAACGCGCAGGCGGCGAGCCGCTCGATCGCAGTCGCGAGCCGGGCCGCCACCAGGTCGAGCGATTCCCGAATCAACACCAGGTCGGTGTTGTCGGTCACGAAGGCGCTGGTGGCCCCGAGATGGATGATCGGCCGGGCTGCGGGACAGTCATCGGCGAAGGCGTGGAGGTGGGCGAAGACATCGTGCCGCATCCGCCGCTCGTAGTCGGCCGCCTTGGCGAAATCGATCGTGTCGAGGTGGGCCCGCATCTCGGCGAGCTGCTGGGACGAAATCGGCAGTCCGAGTTCCGCCTCGCTTTCCGCCAGGGCCAGCCAGACCCGCCGCCAGAGGGCATAGCGGTGATTGTCGCTCCAGAGCCCGGTCATTTCCGCGGAGGCGTAGCGGGCGGCGAGGGGGTTTTCCCAGCGGTCACGGTCCTGATTGACGGGGGGCTGCACGCGTCGAGTTCTCCGAAGGGGGCGGACCGCGGGGGCGGCGGGGTCAGCGGGCCCGAGGCCGGCCGGCGGCCTCGGTTTCCTGGCGACACATCTTGCAGAACAGCCGCTCCAACGCCAGCCGGGCTCGCAGCCCGCGGGAGGCTTCGGCCTTGAGCGACAGATCGAGCTCCAGAAGCCAGACAGGCAGTCGCCGGGCGCGGGCCCCGCCGAGTTGCCCGAGGGCCGCGCGGGCCTGGTCCATCGCCTTGGGCCAGGCGGCCACGCCCGCCTCCCGGAGGGCTTCTTCCAGGCCTGCCGGTCGACCCTGGCCCGGGGGCAGGGCCAGCAGTCTGGCTGCGGTCGCAAACTTTCGCAGCACGGCCGAAGCCTGGGCCGCGATGGCGATCGGGTTTTCACCCTGTTGGATGAGCAGGGCGAGTTCCTGGAGGGCGGCGGGCGTGCGGCCGCTTCCAGCGTCATCGATCATGCCCCAGGCCGTCCGCTCGGCCGGAGTGCCGACGAAGTCGTCGATCGCCTCGGGCGGAATCTGTTTGCTCCGAGCGGCTGCGGGGGTGGCGGCCGCGAGCCGGGCCAGGGCCTGATCGAGCAGGCCGAGTTGGCCGCCGACCCGATCGATCAGTTGCTGGGCCGTGGCTGGGGCGAGCTTGATCCCGTGGTTCTTTTCGGCCCACTTCTTCGCCCAGGCTGTCAGGTTTTGCTTGGCGGTGATTGCCGTGTCGATCACGAGTCCGTGCTTGGTGGCCGCCTTGGCGAGCCGGGTGTTGCCGGGGAAGCTCTTGACGTCGAGGATCACAAGCCCGCGGCGCCCCCGCGGGCCACCAGCGAGCTTCTCGAGCAGTTCTCGATGGGCGGAGACGAACCCGTCGGCCTGCCGTACCACCGCCGCCCGGGTGGCCGTCGCAAACAGGGGCACCGTGGCCGCCTCGTCGAACACGTCTCGCGGATCGAGCGGATCCGCTCCGTCGAATTCCCGCCAGGCCCAGGCCCGGTCGGCCTCGTCGGGGCAGAGCCGATCGCGGATGAGCCCGAGCAGGTGGCGGGTCAGGAAGGAATCAGCCCCGTGGAGCACCACGAGCGGAGCCTCTCCGATCTCCAGGGTCTCCGGAGCTGCCAGAATGTCGAGGGCGTGACTGCCGCCTGCCACGGATCAAAGCCTCTTCGAGTGAACACGGGCCGGACCCAGCGGATTGACCAACCGGCATCGCGGGCCAGCCAGAGTGTAAACCGCAGGAGGTTTGGCTGAAGCGGGGCAGTCCGAGGGCGAGCTGCTATCAGGCAGCGCGGTCGCCGCGGCGGATGGCGGCCACGGCCGTGAGGGCGATAGCGAGCAGGGCCGGGAAGCCTGGCTCCGGCACGGCGGCCACTGCCCCACCGAGGCCCGCCGCGGCCGCGGTCGCCGTCGTCGGGAAGTAATTGCCCCGGCCGTACGCCCCGGCGGTGTTCACGCCCACGAGGTCGAAGACATCGGTCAGGCCGTCGTAGTTGAAATCGCCCCGGCTCCAATCGCTCCCGGCCCCGCCTCCATACCTTCCTCCGCCATTCACGCTCACGAGGTCGAACACGTCGACCGTTCCGCTGAGGTCGACATCGCCGGCTGCCGCGTAGGAGACTCGGGCGGCACCGTCGCTGGCCACCACATACCCCACCGTCCGCGTGCCGCCGAGAAGGGCAGCCGTGGTCGA
>JBJOHE010000235.1:0-7631 GCA_046047895.1 Planctomycetota bacterium
GGCGACGTCAACTGGAAGGCCGGGACTGCCCCTATCCCTTCGCCGGACGCTCGCTGCGCCCATCCTGGGCTCCGCTCGCTCCGAAATAACAGCGCTCCGCCATCCATGGCTTCGCTGGTTATCTAGGCCGGCTCGTGGGGCACGGGCGACCCCGACCATATGCGGTGATGAAGTGCGCGAAGACACCCCCACTGTCAGGCACGCAGCGAGGCAAAGCCTCGCGCAGCGTGCCATCCGGGCGGCCCACCTCGACGCCCATCCGCGAAGACAGGGCCACCACTCCCCAGCGGCCGCACGCCATCGGCCGCCCGGAAGGCGGCCGGCCGGGCGGAGGCCCGGCTAGGCTGCAGGGGCCAAGGATGGCCCTGCAGCCGTAAAGTCAGAAACTGCTGAACTGCTCGAACTCGTCATAAGGACGATGTTCGAGATTCACAAACCGGGTGTAGTCCTGCTGCCAGAGCAGTTTGATGTCGTCGGTCGGGCCGTTTCGCTGCTTGGCCACGATGATCTCGGCCTGGCCCTTCACTCGCTCCTTGTCCTCGTCGTTGCTCTGATAATACTCCTCGCGGTGCACGAACATCACGACGTCGGCATCCTGCTCGATGGCCCCCGATTCGCGGAGGTGATTGAGCCGGGGGCGATTATCACGAGAGGCTTCGGCCTGGCGGTTGAGCTGGGCGAGGCAGAGCACCGGGATATCGAGCTCGCGAGACATCATCTTGAGCCGCCGCGCGATCCGGGCCACCTGTTCCTGCCGGGGATCGCGGGGATTGTCGGGCTCGATCAGCTGGAGGTAGTCGATCACCACCAGCGCCAACCCTTGCTTCCGCTTCAGCCGCCGGGCGACTGCCGCGATCTCGGTGAGCGTTCGACCCGGTGTGTCGTCGATGTAGAGCGGGGCGGTGCCGATCTCGGCCGACTTCTGCACCAGCCGCCGCCGATCCTCCTGGGAGATCGTGCCGTTGCGGAGCCGGTGACCGTTCACCTGCGCCGCCGAGCAGAGCAGACGATCGGCCAATTCCAGACATGCCATTTCCAGGCTCACAAATAACACCGGCTTCTGCATCCCGATCGAAACATGCTCCGCGATGTTCATCGCGAACGCCGTCTTCCCCATACTCGGCCGGGCCGCCAGGATGATCAGCTCCGAGTTGTGCAGCCCACCACACAGAGTGTCGAGGTCGGTGAAGCCCGTCTCCACACCGCCGATGGCGTGCTCGTGCTTCATCCGCGCGTCCATCCGCACCATCACATCCTCGAGCACCGACGCGATCGGCTGCGCATCGGCCGAGGCTCGGCGTTCGAGAATGGCGAAGATCTTCTCTTCCGCGCGGGAGAGCAGCTGCCGCGGCTCGTCGATGGCGTCGTAGGCGTCGCGGAGGATGTCGGTGCCGGCATCGATCAGCGATCGGAGCAGAGCCTTGTCGCGAACGATCTGGGCGTAGTGGGTCGCGTGGGCCGCGTGGGGCACGGCCTCGAGCACCTCGGCCAGGAGGGCCGCGCCGCCGATCTTTTCGAGATCCCCCTCGGTCCGCAGCCGCTCGAGCACGATCGTGGCGTCGATCCGCTTGCCGCCGTCGTGCAGTTCGATCAGGTGCCGGTAGAGCGTCTCATGGGCCTCGTCTGCGAAGTCCTCGGAACGGACCACGAGGGCCACGTCGTCGCAGACATCGGGCTTGAGCAGGATGCTGCCGAGCACCGCCCGCTCGGCATCGACATTGGCCGGCCGCTCGCGGCCGTCAAACCCGTTGCCGAGTCCGCCGCCAGCCTCGCGGCGGCCCTTGTCGCGAGCGTAGCCCCGTGGGCTTTCGCCCCGGCGTCGCGAGGTTGCGTCACGAGATCCTTCCCGCGCAGTCGCCATCCTTGCGGCACCTCCTCAACCTGCCAAACCATGCGCGGACCCAAGCAGCTCCCCACGAGGGAAACCCCCACCGCTTGTCGACGGCCAAGAACGTGCCCCTGGCGGCACGTCCAGGCCGACCACCACCGACTTACTTCGCGCCGCCCTCGCTGCTGCTGGGCACCACCCAGACCTTGAGATCGCCCTCGACCTCGGGGGCCAGCCGCACCTTCACGGTGTAGTGGCCCACCTCCTTGAGCGGTCCCTGAAGGATGATCTGGTCAGCGACCACGTCGAGATCCTGCTGCTTCAGCGATCGGGAAATCTCCGCGGCACCCACCGACCCGTAGAGGTGGCCTTCGTCGTTGGCATTCGCCTCGATCGTGACGCTCGTGCGGACGAGTTCGGCGAGCACGCTCCGGAGACCGGCCAGCCGCTCCCGCGCGATCTCCTCGAGCTTCGCCTTGTGCTTTTCGACCATCCGCTTGTGGTGGTCGGTGGCGATCGTGGCGAGGCCTTGCGGCAGCAGATAATTCATGGCATAGCCGCGCTTCACCTCGACCACCTCGCCCTGCTTGCCGAGATGCTCGACGTTGTGAACGAGCAGCAGCTCGATTCCGCCGCGTTCACCTCGAGGCAACCGCTTACCGGCGGGCTCGATCACGGGCGCTGACTCTGTGGGCATGGTGTTCTCCCTCTTGCCTTCGATATGGTCGTGTGGATTTTTTAGAAACGTGTTCGTTTGTCAAAACGGAATGTCGTCGCCGCCACCGGCGCCGGCAGCCGCACCATCATACTCATCGCCCCCGCCGTATTCTTCACCATCATGGGCCGTGGCCGGCCGGCCGGCTGCCACCCGGGGCTTGCCCCCCTTGGCCCCCTCGCCGCGGGATCCGAGCAGCTGCATCCGCTCGCCCACCACCCGGAGCTTTGAGTTTTTCTTGCCGTCCTTTTCCCAGGTGTCGAGCTTCAGCCGCCCTTCGATCAGAATCGGGGATCCCTTGGTCACATACTCTCCGGCGACCTCCGCCGTCCGCCCCCAGAGCGTCACATCGACGAAGGTCGTCTCCTCCACCCACTCGCCGGTCGCCGTCTTGCGACGGTCGTTGACCGCCAGCCCGATATCGGTGACGGCCGTCCCGGACGAGATGTAGCGAAGCTCCGGATCGCGGGTCACGTTTCCGAGGAGCACCACCCGGTTGTAACTGGCCATGGCTTGAGCCTCCGTGGTTTCAAACTGAACGCATGTTCAACATGCCGGACAGAATACCCCCTCCTCCGCGGGCCCGCAAGCCCCCGATCTCGGGCTCAGGTTGCGGGAGCCGCGGTGGCCGGCTTACGGCTACTGGCTTCGCCGGAAGACAGGGCGTGCTGCACGAGTGCGTCGGCGATCCGATCGTCCACCCGGAGCACGAGCTTCCGCAGGATTTCGTCGCTGATTTCGCACTGCCGCTCGAGGTTGGCCAGGCCGTCGCCGCCGGGCATCTTGAAGTAGGTCAGCCAGTAGACGCCCTTCTTGTGGCCCTTGATCGGGTAGGCAAGCTTCCGCTCGTCCCAGAGCCGGGCGGCCAACACCTCGCCCCCGTGCTGCGTGATCAGGTCGGAAACCTGCTGGGCGACCGCGCCCGGATCCCGCGAATACCGGCCCGGCTCAAGAATGAACATGCCTTCGTACACTGCCATCGTCGCTTCTCCTCGGTCGAAATTCGTGCCAAAAACACCTAGTTGTATCGGTTCATCGCGGCCTCCAGGCCGCGGGCCACCCATTCCTCGGCGGCGTCGGCCGCCCGCTCCACCATCAGCTTCACCTGGCCGTGCTCGGCCTTGGCAAACTTTCCCAGGACAAAGTCGGCGGGCTTCCAGGCCGGGGGCACCGGCCCGATGCCCAGCCTCAGCCGCGGCACGCTGGTGGTGCCGAGGCGAGACAGGATGTCAGCCAGGCCATTCTGACCACCGGCCGAACCGCCGGATCGCAGCCGAAGTTTCTCAAGCGGCAGGTTGAAATCGTCGCAGGCCACCAGCATGTCACAATCCGCGATCTTGTAGAAGTCTCGGGCCGCCAACACGGCCGATCCGCTCAAATTCATCCAGGTCAGAGGCCAGAGCAGCAACACAGGCACGCCCCGGATGCTCACCTGCGCCACCTCGCCCTGAAACCGCGACCGCCGCGCCGGCGAACCGGCCCTCAGAGCAAGCACCTCCAGCACATCGAAGCCGACGTTGTGCCTGGTGCCCTGGTAGGCATGGCCCGGATTGCCGAGCCCGACGAGCAGTTTCACAACAGCGTGGCCAGGGGATCGAGGGACCGCTCAGGCAGCCCGCGGGCCGCCCTGCCCACCTCATTCCTCCGCAGCTTCTCCCTCCTCCGCCTTGCGTCCCACGACCTCGGGCTCCGCAGGAGCAGCCGATTCTTCATGCACCTTTTTGCCAGGCAGCGTGCAGCTCACGACGGTCTCGTCGGCGTCGGCTCGGGCCTGCACGCCGGCAGGGAGTTCAAGGTCGCGAACCTTGATCGCATGGCCCACTTCCAGTTGCCCGACCTGGGCATGCACCCGCTCCGGCACATGGTCGGCAGCACACTCGAGTTCGATCTCATGCATCACAAGGTTGACGATACCGCCGGCCTTTTGGCCGGGGCATTCGCCCTTGAGATCGACCGGAACCTTCACATGAATCCGCTCCGAGGCGTCGACACGGATGAAGTCGACGTGGATCGGCTCCTTTCCGTAGGTGTCCCACTGGAGTTCCCGGATCAGCGCGGCTGTCTTGACCGCGCCTTCGAGGTTCACGATCCGGCTCTCATGGCGAATCGCCAGCAGCAGTGCGTCTTGCTTCGCGGCCAGCCCCACGCACTCTTCGCCGTGCCCATAAAGAATCGCCGGCACCATTCCGGTGCGACGAAGCCGCCGGGCCTCGCGGGTGCCGGTGGTGGAACGAAGGGTGACCTGCAGCGTGTCGCTCATGCCAAAACCTGGAGCCTGGAGTGGTGGGAGTGGGAATCGGGGAAAGCCCCTAATTCTGCCACGGGAGGCCCGTTTCGCAAGCCGGGGCGGTTTTTCGGCGTGGTTGAGCCCGGCTGTAGCCTTCCCTGGGCTGGCCAACGATCCGGCTCTGCCCGCCCCAGCCGCCCGCGATTCAGCCGCGGGAGTGGAGGCCGCATTCGGTCTTGGCCGTGCCGCTCCAGCGACCCGCCCGCTCATCTTCGCCGGCCCCCACGGGTCGGGTGCAGGGGGCGCAGCCGATGCTGACGTAGCCCCGGTCGTGGAGCGGGTTGTAGGGCACGTTTTCCCGCACGATCGTGTCCCACACCATCGCCTTCGTCCAATTGGCCAGCGGCGAAACCTTCACCACCCCAAACTTGTGGTCCCAGCCCACGATCGCCGCTGCGGCCCGATCGGGGCTCTGATCGCGACGAATCCCGCTCATCCACGCATGAAAGCGGGCCAGAACCCGCTCAATCACCGCCAGTTTTCGGTCGCCGCAGCAGCGATCAGGCGTGGTGCGGTAAATGGGGCCGCCGTGAAGGTGCTCATATTCGTCAACGGTCGTTTCCGGTTGCTCGAGGGCCACCTCAATCCCATACCGGGCGGCGATCCGGTCTCGGAGGGCGAGCGTTTCGGGAAACTGGTAACCCGTGTCGAGGTTGAACACGAAGGTGTTCGGCGCGACAGCGGCAAGCCAGTGGAGGATCAGACAGCCCTCGGGACCGAAGGCCGTGGCCATCGTGAGGCGGTCGCCAAACCGCTCGGCCGCCCAGGCGATGATCTCCGCCGGGCTGGCGGCCTCGAGCGACCGGCTGGCCCGCGCGAGTTCCTCGCGAAGCTCTGGCGTGGGATCAAGCCGCTGCACGGGGGAAACCGCCGGTTCGAGCGTGGCCTGCATGGGCGACTTTTGAATCATTACTATTCTGGTCAGCATTAAAACATTTGCCGTGCCAGCATTGTGGGATCGACCAAAGACCGGGTCAACCAAAAACAGACGCCCCACAACCCGCAGACTTTCGCGGCCTCTCCCAGAAGCGTGGCCACCGGAGGCTCGGGGGTCGGCGGGTTTTCCGATATCCTGCCCCCGGCCGTGAGGGTCCAGCACCGGGCGCGGCCCTCAAGACGCGGGAGAAACCGAACAGATGGCACGGCAGGTGGCACTCGCTGTGGACTTGGGGGCCTCGAGCGGGCGGGTTGTCTCCGGGGCCTTTGATGGGCGGCTGCTCGAGCTTGAGGAACTCCACCGGTTCGAGAACGGACCGGTGTCGATGGCCGGCCAACTCGTCTGGGATCTGCCGAGACTCTGGCATGAAGTGACCGACGGCCTGAGGGCCGGGGCGGCCCGGCATGGCGAAGCGATCACGAGCGTGGGGGTCGACACCTGGGGAGTCGACTTCTCATTCCTTGGGCCCGACGGAGCCCTACTCGCCAATCCGGTCTGTTACCGCGACCCGCGCACAGCTGGCATGCTGGCGGCGGCCGAAGCAGTTGTGCCACGGGCGGAGATCTTCGCGGCCACCGGCCTGCAGTTCATGGAGATCAACTCGCTCTATCAGTTCTTCGCACTCGTGCGGAGCAACTCGAGCGTGCTGGCCGCTGCCGAGAGAATGCTGATGATCCCCGACATCTTCCATTGGCTGCTCTCGGGCGTTCCATCCAACGAGCGAACCAACGCTTCCACGACGCAGTGCTTTGACCCGCAGACGGGCGACTGGGCATGGGAGTTGATCGAACGCTTGGGAATCCCTGCGAAGGTTTTTGGGCCGATTGTCGATCCTGGCACCGATCTCGGATCGCTGCGGCCCGAAGTTGCAGAGGAAACGGGGCTCTCGGCTGTGCGCGTCGTGCTACCAGGCACGCACGACACCGCGAGTGCCGTGGCCGCCGTGCCGGCAACATCCCCCCCTTCCGCTCGGCCCGACTGGTGCTACATCAGTCTTGGCACCTGGGCCTTGGTGGGGGCAGAGCTTGACCGACCGCTGGTGACGCCCGAGTGCCTGGCCCACAACTTCACCAACGAAGCAGGCGTCTCCGGCACCACACGGCTGCTAAAAAACATCTGCGGTCTCTGGCTCGTGCAGCAGTGCCGAGCCGGCTGGCAGCGGACGGGCAAGGACTGGACCTGGGATCAACTCACCCGGCTAGCGGCTGAGGCCCCACCGCTGGTGACACTGATCGATCCCAACGATCCCTCCCTGGTGGCACCAGCCGACATGCCCGAGGCCATCCGGGCTCTGGCGAAAAAGTCTGGCGAGCCAATACCAGAAACCACCGCTGCAATCGTGCGCACGGCGCTTGAGAGCGTGGCCGCCGCCTGCCGCCGCACGGTTCGGGAACTTGAAGAGCTCCTCGGTCGCGAACTCCGTACGATCCATGTGGTCGGTGGCGGCGTGAAGAACGCCCTGCTCTGCCAGATGATCGCCGACGCCTGCGGCCGCGACGTTGTGGCAGGGCCGGTGGAAGCCACCGCCATCGGCAATCTGCTCGTGCAGCTCACCGCCAGCGGCAACGCCGTCGACCTCCGTACGATCCGCGAAGTCGTGGCCAACAGCTTCGACCTCACCCGGTACCAGCCCAAGGAAACCGCCACCTGGGATGCTCGCCTTTCATAAACGAGCAGCCCACCAAAGCGTTACGCGGCCTGCAGCTGCTCCGCCGGCCGCTTGGCCAGTTTCCCATGCTCGACCGTCACGATCGAGTCGGCGAGGGCCAGCGTGCTCGCCCGGTGAGTGATCATGATCACCGTGCGGTTTTCGACATACTGGGCGAGAGCCTCGTGAATCAGCCGCTCGCTCTCCACGTCGATC
>JBJOHE010000236.1:0-2928 GCA_046047895.1 Planctomycetota bacterium
CCGCCGGCGTCGGACCGGCCGCGGAAGCCCATCTCGATCTCTTCTGGCAGCTCGCCGCCGTGCTCGCCGCGGTCACGATGACGGTGGGCAACGTGATGGCGCTCTGGCAGACCAACCTCCGACGGCTTCTGGCCTGCTCGTCGATTGCCCACGCCGGCTACCTGCTCGTGGGCATCGCGGTGGCGGCGGCCGCCGCGGCCACCCAGGCGGGTCAGCCGCTCGGCGACGTGGCGGCCTCCGAGGGCCGCTGGACGCTCGCCCTCGGCGGAATGACCGCCACGCTCTTCTATCTGGCCACCTACATGATCCCCACGGCCGGCCTGTTCGGTGCGGTCGCCTACCTCGGCCACCGCTGGCCCGAATGGACGGCCACGAGCGGGCCGCGACCGCCACGGGAAGAGATCACCACGGTCGATGATCTCGACGGGCTGGCAAGCACCAATCCGGTGGCCGCCTTCGCCATCGCCCTGTTCGTGCTCAGCCTGGCCGGCATCCCGCCGCTGCCCGGCTTCTGGGGCAAGCTCACGCTCGCCGTCTCGGCGCTCGAGGTCGATTGGACGAGCCCGGTCGTCATGGGCAGCCGCCGGGCCTGGTTTGTGTCGCTGGCCGTGATCCTGGTGCTCAACGCGGCGATCGCGGCCGCCTACTATCTGCGAATCATCGCGGCGATGTACTTCAAGAGCACCAAGCGGGGCGTGCAGGCCGACGGCGGCCTGGCGGGCGGCCTGGCGATGCTGGCCTGCATCCTGCTCGTGGTCGCCATCACGATCCAGCCCCGCCGGCTGCTGGCCGCAGCCAATCAGGCCGGCAAGAGCCTCACGAGCCCCTTCCCCGTAGCGACGGCCGTCGCCTCCCACACCGATGCCCGACCCTGACTCCCTCGCCGTCGCTGCCACTCTCGCCGAGCTCCGCGACCCGGAGACCGGCCGGCCGCTGGCCGAGACCGGCCAACTGACGGTCACCGCGGCCTCGGCCGCCGTGATCGTCGTCGCGGTCAAGCTCACCACGCATTCGGCCATCCTCTGGAAGGTGGTGCGGGCGCGGGCCGAGGAGTTGCTGCGGGCCGCGTTCCCTGCGGTGCCCGACGTGCGGGTGACGGTCGAGCCCCACGACCGACCGCCGGGCAAGCTCGGCCAGATCGGCCTCGAAGCCAAGAGCGTGATCGCGGTCGGCAGTGGCAAGGGAGGCGTGGGCAAAAGCACGATCGCCACCAGCATCGCCCTCGGCCTGGCCCGCGCCGGCAGCCGCACGGGCCTGCTCGATGCCGACGTCTACGGCCCGAGCGTGCCCCACCTGCTCGGTCTCGAGGGCCGCCCTCAGATCGACGATGGCAAGATCGTGCCAATGCGGCTGCCGATCGGCGGCGGCAGCCTGCCGGTGATGTCGATGGGTTTTCTCGTGCCGCCGGGCGAGGCGGTCGTGTGGCGGGGGCCGATGCTCCACGGGGCGATCACCCAGATGCTTCGCGACACCGCCTGGGGCCCACTCGACTATCTCATCATCGACATGCCACCGGGCACCGGCGACATCGCGCTGACGCTCTCCCAGGTGCTGCCGCTGACCGGAGCGGTCGTGGTCTGCACGCCGCAGGATGTCGCCCTGCTCGACGCCACCAAGGCGATCGCGATGTTCCGCAAGGTGAACATCCCGGTGCTCGGCATGGTGGAAAACATGGCCTTCTTCGTCTGCCCTGACACCGGCAAGCGATACGACATCTTCGGCTCCGGCGGCGCGAAGCGAACGGCCCAGGAACTGGAGATTCCATTCCTTGGCGAACTGCCGATCCAGATCCCGATCCGGGAGCATGGCGACGCCGGCACCACCGCCGCCAACTACGACGATCCAGCCGCCCGCCCCTACCTCGAGTCGATCTGCGAGCGGCTCATCGGCAACCTCGCCGTCGCGAGCGCCGCCCGCCCTCCGCTCCCGACCCTGCCGGTGCTTTGACCCGGAAGCTGGATCAGTAGAGACTCAGCGTCCCGCCGTCAGGCCAGCGGATCACGGGCTGGGGCGTGAACCGGATTCGCCCCGCGAGCGAGCGGACCTCGGCGGCTCGCGAGCCGATCCGTGCCCATTCACCAATGCTCGCCCGCCCGGGAGAAGACGAGCCCGGCAGCCCCCAGGCGGAGGCGACCGAATTCCAAAGGGTGTCGAGCCGGCTGCGGCGAACATGGATCGAATCGAAGCCATACCAGTCGCCCGGCTGCTCGATGAGGGTCGCCCCAAAGTCAGCCGCCAATCCCCGCACGGCCTCGTCGAGCTCGGCCGCAGCAGCTCGGAGCGAGGGGAGTGACAGCGGACAGCCGGGCACATACACGGTCTTGAGGAGTCGGTATCGGGCCGGCCCCGCCCGGGCCACGCTCGCGAGTGGTAGGGCCGTGATCGCCACCCGGCCGCCGCGGTCGGCCAGTCGAACCAGACACTCCCGCACCCAGGCCGCCGTCTGCTCCACGGAGAAGCCGTAGAGCAGATCGTTGCCGATGTCGGTCAGGATCGCCAGCGGCTCGCAGGGGCGGCCGTCCTGCTCGAGCCTGTCGAGTGCCCGCCAGAGCCCGCTTCGCATGATCGACGGCAGCCGCCGCCACGCGACGCGGCTGTTGGCACCATAGGAGCGGCCGTGGCCGGCCGCCACGAGCAGATCGAACGGGCCGCCGCGTTCCCGGATCGTCGCCACGAACCGTGGCAGGCCTCGCGAGAGGTTGCTCGCACCGATGGCTACCACCGCCGATCGCCGAGACGCAGACTCCCTGAGCCGGCCGCTCATGCCCTCACCGCCGCCATGGCCCGCCGCCCAGGGAGAGGCTCTGCCAGCAGGAGGCGGCGAGCATCGCGAACATGATGCCGAGGAAGTGATCGCCCCTCATGTAGCCCCAATAGGCCACGCCGGCCGCGGCTCCGACGCCGATGACACCGGCAATCTGAAATGCG